>JAFLZI010000046.1 GCA_029785625.1 Nitrososphaerota archaeon
GGAAGGTGAAGGAGAACCCCTGGGGTCCGTACTGGTACGCGGTGATGGGACCGAATATTCCTATTTTCGTCAGTAGCTCCGAGGGGAGGGCACCAGGGTTAAGCCCACTCCAGTAGTACGTCACAACTCCGCTCCTCTGTGCATAGGCGAGGGAGTCGGTGACCCGTATGCCGTTCCCGACCTGTCCCTGGCCGTAGATGTAGGAAACGGCGACGGAGCTGTTGGAGTGCGAGACGGCGTAATCGGATGACGTCCCCAAATCAGAGAGCACTACTTGCTCCCCCCCGGGAACAGGTGTCGACGGTCCCATCAGAGTGAGGTTGGTTGCCCTCCAATCTATGAAGGCGACTGGCTGGTAATCACCCACGTAGACACCGACAAGGGGGCGATAGGGGGTAGCGTACGGGTACCCGTCAGCCATCATTACCATCCCATTCTGGATCATTAGGTTCCCCTTGAGGGCCAGGGCGGCGAGGTGCGCTCTCAGTTGCTCGTTGGCGTAGGTGAGGTCAGGGAGGAATGGGATGAAAGAGTACTCCTCCCCGACTGCGTTTCGACCAGCTATGCCGCTAACCCACTCGTTGAAGTGCGGCGACGTCGCGTTCGCAGCGGAGGTCAGCACTGTTGCATCCGCCGGGGTGTTGGCGCTGAGCCACGAAAGAGCGTCCAGCCGCGGCTGGTCGAGGTCTTCATAGAGCTTGTACGCGTGGGCCGTGAAGACGACTCCAGTTGCGACGGTCCCTAGCAGGAGGACGATGAGGAGGCCCGCAACAATTCCGCGTAGGACCTCCCTCTTCTTTGGCAGCTTCACCGAGGCAATCTTCTCCTCGAGGCGCGTGAAGAAGACCCCACCTATCATGTACGCCGGCACCGGCAGTATATACCAGAACCTCACTGCCCTGAACGAAAGGATTGTCAGTGTCAGGGCCAGGCCGGCTATGGTGACCGAGCTTATCAGTGCGAGCCCAGTGTCGTCGTGGCGCCAGTAGAGGAGGGACGCGTACATTACAACAATAATCCCAAGAATGATGAAGACGGGTATCTCTGGAAGAACCCCGATGTAGGTGCTGTACAGCGTCCCGAGAACCTGGGCGGGGGAGTAGATCTGGCTGGTGGCTGCGCCCCTGGCGAAATAAAGATCCAGGTATATCGGGAAGAACGGCGAGGCTATCAGGAGGCCGAAAACTGTCGTCTTGACCAAAAGGAGGAATTCCCGTAGCTTCCTCCTCAGCGCCAAATATCCTCCGAAGAGCACCAGCGTGACGAAAAGGACTGCAAAGTACATCGTGTCCGAGCCTGCGGTGAGGGCGACGGCGACCGCCGAGATTAGCAGCCCGCGCCTGTCAGGCCGCGCTAGATACGGGATGATTGACCCCAACGCGACCATAAAGAAGGTCAGGCCGAAGAGGCCATCGAAGTTCCCCCAGGCAAACATGGTCGCGTAGGTTGGGATGAAGGCGAAGGCGGTCCCGGCCACCACCGTCACCATGCGGTTCGCCCCCAGCTTGAGGAACAGGTAGTAGGCAGCTGGGATGGGAAGGACTGATGCGAGGATCATGAAAAGCTTGAGACCGAGGAGCCCACCGAAGCCGAAGACGAGGAGTGCCAGGGGAAGTACGGGGATGAAAGGGACCTCCAGGTTGTAGAGGGGGATCAGCCCGAAGGGCCAGAATCTGTTAGTGTGGAAAGCGACATAGTGGTCCCCTAGGGCGACCCTCGCAGCAGTCAGCCACGCGCCTGCGTCGTTGGAGGTGGCGGTGGGATAGTCGCCAAGGAGGATGAATCTAACTACGAAAGTAGCCCCCACGACACCGGCCACCAGATATACGGGGTAGCGCCATCGTTCAGCCGCTCCCTCGGTCACGCCTTCGCGCCCCTCCGGATCTCTAGTTCACATGCTGCAGATGCGTCTGCCAGGGACGTAAGCCGCCTTTGCAGTAGATGCTCCTGCTCCAGGTATTCCGGGGTCGCCCCTCGCATCAACTTGCTCCCTCAACATTCCACATATTAACGCAACCATCCCCCTTGGCTCGCCTGCCCTCGGCCCTCGATTGAAACCCTTATGACTGCATGAGAGGGGCAGCGCTGGTGTGTCCCACATCCCCCAAGGAGGCTACAAGATTCCGGTCTGCAGGCCCAAGCTGGGGGAGAGCGAATACAAGGCCGTCAACCAGTGCCTGAAGGACGGATGGGTGAGCGGCATCAGTCCCTACGTCGAGAGGTTCGAGGCTGCTTTCGCAGCGTACTGCGGTGCTAAGTACGGGGTCGCCTGCAACAGCGGGACCACGGCACTGCAGCTGGCACTCGCCACGCTAGGCGTTGGCGGAGGGGACGAGGTCGTCATCCCCACGTTCACCATGATAGCGACCCCCAACGCGGTCAGCTACACAGGGGCGAAACCCGTCCTGGTGGACGCTGAGGACTCGACCTGGAACATGGATGCCGCCAAGGTTCGCGGTGCGGTCACATCAAAGACCAAGGTGATAATGCCGGTGCACACCTACGGCCACCCGGCCGACATGGGCCCCATCGTGGAACTGGCCGAGGAGCGAGGCATCTTAGTGGTCGAGGACGCGGCCGAGTCTCATGGCGCAGAGTACAGGGGGCGGAGGACAGGTGGATTGTCTGACATAGGTTGCTTCAGCTTCTATGCGAACAAGATCATCACGACAGGGGAGGGGGGGATGCTCGTCACCAACAGCGAGGAGTACGCGGAGAAGGCGAAGTGGCTCCGCGCCCACGCCTTTGGAAGGGAGGGGAAGCACTTCTACCACGAGGCCCTCGGATTCGGTTACCGCCTTTCAGGGCTCCAGGCCGCGCTTGGGCTGGGGCAGCTGGAGCACATCGACGAGTTCGTCGCGCTCCGCCGCAGGAACGCTTCCCTCTACAACTCCCTCCTGAAGGAGCTCGGAGGGAAGGTGACGCTCCCCCCTGAGGCCCCCTGGGCCAAGAACATCTACTGGATGTACTCAATCCTGGTCGAGGATTCTTTCGGAGTCTCTAGGCAGGGGCTGATGGACAGGCTGGAGAGGGACGGGGTTGAGACGAGGACATTCTTCTACCCAGTTCACGCACAGCCGATCTATGCCAACCTCGGGGCCCCCGGCGCTTTTCCCGTGGCCGACGTCATCTCTAGGAAGGGGATGAACCTCCCGTCGGGGAACGACCTGACGGAAGGGGAGGTAGAGTATGTGTGCGGGCGAATAAAGGCCTACGCCAAGGGATCGCGATGAGCGGGGCGCGCCCGCCTTCACGACAGGTGGGAGACCGGGGGCGGGCCTAGGGCTTTGACTGCCAAGGAGAGGGTAACGCTCATCACCGGGGTGACGGGCCAGGATGGCTCGTATCTCGCCGAATTCCTGCTTTCCAAGGGATACCGCGTCTGGGGGCTTCAGAGGAGGTCCAGCTCCTTCAACACCGCGAGGATAGACGAACTCATAGCCGATCCGAAGGCGAAGTTCGACATGTGGAGGGCGGACCTCACCGACCAGTCTTCCCTCATCCAGATTCTCCACGAGACCAAGCCTGATGAAATCTACAACCTCGGCGCCCAGACTCACGTCAAGGTCAGCTTCGAAATCCCCACCTACACCTTCGACACCGACGCGACCGGTACCCTAAGGCTCTTAGAGGCGGTCAGGGCGCTAGGCCTCGACTCAAAGATATACCAGGCGGGCAGCAGCGAGATGTTCGGGTCTTCCCCGCCCCCGCAGAACGAGTCCACGCCCTTCTCCCCCCGCAGTCCCTACGCCGTGGCCAAGGTGGCTGCCTACCACCTCTGCGTGAACTACAGGGACGCTTACGGGATGTGGATAGCCAACGGCATCCTCTTCAACCACGAGAGCCCACGGAGGGGGGAGACGTTCGTGACCCGGAAAATCTCGAGGGCTGTCGCCCGGATCGCACTAGGCGTCCAGCGGAATGTCGTCCTGGGGAACGTCGACGCGAAACGGGACTGGGGGTACGCCCCCGAGTACGTCCAGGTAATGTGGAGGATGCTCCAGCGGAAGGACCCGGACGACTACGTCGTAGCAACCGGGGAAGCGCACACGGTGAAGGAGTTCGCCGAGAGGGCTTTCGGAGAAGTCGGGGTCGCCCTTAAGTGGGAGGGGGACGGCCACGAGACGAGGGGGGTCATCGAGTCGGTGAGGGGCTCCGAGTTCAAGGGGCACATGAAAGTGGGGCGCGGGGACAGCGTCGTTGTCACTTCGAAGGAATACTTCAGGCCAACGGAGGCCGACTACCTGATGGGGGACAGCCGCAAGGCAAGGTCGAAGCTAGGGTGGCAGCCCAAGGTTGGCTTCGAGGAGCTGGTGAAACTGATGGTAAGGGCGGACGTCAGGGGCACCTTTCTGCTCCTCGAGGGGACGAGGAAGCACAAGGAAGAGTGGCGCGAGTTCTTGGGCTGAGAACGCAGGTGTCCGGCACCAGCCCTGCTTCCTCGCAGGGCCTACAGTCTTCACGTCCGACTCAGTCATCAGTCGCGCAAGCTCCCTGAAGCCGGCCCTCGGCTGGAACCCGAACGCCTTCCTCGTTTTCGACGTGTCCCCGACAAGCAGCCCAGTGGACGCCGGCCTCAGGAGGGGCTTATCAATGATGAGCTGGTCTTCCAGAGGAACGACTTCAAGTGCATCGATGGGATTGTAGACCCTTTCAGGAAGAAG
>JAFLZI010000047.1 GCA_029785625.1 Nitrososphaerota archaeon
CCAGGAAGGTCTTCGACAAGATCAACGTGAACCTCGCGGTCCAGGGGGACACCATCACGTTCTCCCCGTTCTCGGCCAAGAAGAAGGACAACGTCATAATCAACACCGTGGCCAGCATCGTGAACAACATGGCTACGGGAGTCACGAAGGGATTCACCTACAAGGTGAAGGTGGTCTATGCCCACTTCCCCATCACGGTAAGGACGAAGGGAAGCCAGGTGCTAGTGGAGAACTTCGTAGGAGAGAGGTCTCCGCGGATATCCCAGATCGTCGGCGACTGCAAGGTGACCGTAGAAGGGGACGACGTGGTAGTCAAGGGGGTGTCGCTGGAGGACGTCGGCCAGACCGCCGCCAATCTGGAGCTGGCGACGAAAATCCGCAGGAAGGACCAGAGGGTGTTCCTGGACGGTTTGTACATATACCATAAGGAGGAGGGCGCCTAAACCCATGCCGAAGGCGAAACAGTCAGAGGAGAACAGGTTGAAGGCTCTCGTGGAGAAGCGCAAGGACTTCTCAGCCGCCAGGCCCGCATTCGTCCGACAGGAGAGCTGGCGCTACGTGAGGCTCCACCCCGAGTGGAGGAAGCCGAAGGGAGTGGACAACAAGGTGAGGCGCCAGGACAAGGGTTGGCCCGCGCTGGTCAGGGTGGGGTACAGGGGCCCGGCCGCGTCGAGGGGCTTGCACCCGAGCGGTCACTACGAGGCCATCGTCTACCGACCCAAGGATCTGGACGGCCTGGTCCCGGGGAGGGACGTGGCTCGGATAGGGGGGACCGTAGGTGCCCGGAAAAGGGTCGCCATCTTGGAGAGAGCGACCGAGCTCGGTATCAGGGTCGTGAATCCGACAGGGTTGAGGATAGTTGAACCTAAAGAGTAAGCGCAGGCTCGCGGCGTCGGTCCTAGGGGTCGGGGTGGACAGGATCAGGTTCAACGACGAATACAGCGACCTTATCCAGGACGCGATAACCCGCAGCACCATAAGAGGGCTCGCCGGGTTCGGCGCCATAACCGTGGCCCCGGTGAAAGGGGTCTCCAGGGGGAGGTTCAGGTCGAAATCCGAGAAGCTGAAGCGTGGGAGGGGGGCAGGTTCGACCGAAGGTTCCGCCACCGCGAGGAACCCTCGGAAGGATATGTGGATATCCAAGGTCAGGGCGCTCAGGTGGCGCCTGAAGGTGGCCAAAGACCGCAAGGAGATTACCCCGGAAACATACAGGGCGCTCTACAAACAAGTGAAGGGAGGACAGGTAAGAGGGGTCAAACACCTCCTCGACCTCATGAAGGAGGCCAAGAGGTGAAGACCAGGCACGTGCCGCTCCTCAGGAGGAGGCGCGCGGGGGCGACGGACTATCGGACAAGGAAGAGAGCGATTACATCCCAGAGGCCGCTTCTCGTGATGAGGGTGTCGAACAAGAACGTCACCGCGCAGTTCGTGAAACCCACGGTGAAGGGGGACCTGGTCCTTTCGTCGTCCCACTCCAAGGAGCTCGCGAGGTTAGGGTGGTTGGGCTCGTCGAAGGCGACTCCTTCATGTTACCTCCTCGGATTGCTGGCGGGGAAGAAAGCCTTGGCCGCCGGGATAAAGGAGGCTGTGGTCTACAACGGCCTCGTACCCTTCATCGCAGGCTCACGGATTGCGGCCATCCTGAAGGGGGTAGTTGACGCGGGGGTCTCCGTCCCCGTGGGGGAGGAGGCGTTCCCCAGCGAAGACAGGCTCACCGGGAAGTTCATCGCAGACTACGCCGCCAAGATGGCCTCGGAGGACAAGGACGCTTACAACAGGTCCTTCTCGGCGCTCATAAAGTCCGGGTTCAAGCCCGAAACTTATCCGTCTGCGTTCGCAAAGGCGAAAGTCACGGTCATGGAGGGGAAGGAGTGACGGCCTACCAGAGAAGGGGAAGACAGGAAGAACAGGAGCAGGTGTGGGTCCCGAGGACGAAGCTGGGGGCGCTCGTCAACGAGGGGAAGATCACCTCGCTTGAAGAGATATTCAGGAACGGCCAGAGGGTCCGCGAGGCCGAGATCGTCAGGAGGCTCCTCCCGGACCTCAGGAACGAGGTCGTCGGGGTCAGCGTCGTCCAGAAGCAGACCGACGCCGGTGAGCTGACACGCTTCCTCGCCGTCGTAGCCGTCGGAAACGGGGCGGGGTGGTTCGGGGTCGGCAAAGGCAAGGCCATGCAGACTAGGGAGGCGATCGAGAAGGCCACCACGGCCGCGCTCCTCAACATAATACCGGTCAAACTCGGGTGCGGCTCATGGGAGTGCAGGGACGGGAGGCCGCATTCCGTCCCATACAGGATCAGGGGGAAGGCCGGCAGCGTTACGGTAGAGATAATACCGGCGCCGCGGGCGCTGGGGCTCGTCGCCGGCCCTGCTCTGAAGAATCTCCTCCAGCTGGCCGGGGTGAAGGACGCCTGGGTCAGGACTTTCGGCTCCACTAACACCATGTCTTCCCTGGCAAACGCGGTGTACGACGCGTTCAAGATGTCGCACGGGCTAAACGTATAGGTGATTGGGATGGGTCTGATCTTGGTCGTCAACCTGCACGGCTCCATCAACAGTTCCGCTCCAGTAAGGAAGGCGCTCAACGAGCTCTGGGTAGCCAAAAAGTTCTCGGCGTCGGTCGTCCCGGACGACGCCCCGACGGTGGGCATGCTGAGGCTCTGTAAGGACTACGTGGCCTGGGCCCCGGTCGACGAGGGTCTCCTCGCCGACCTCCTTTCAAAGAGGGGGATGGTGAGCACCAGCAGGCCGCTTGACCAGGCGGCTCTGAAGGGGCTCGGGTTCAATGACCATAAGGCTCTGGCCGCTCAGATGATCAAAGAGCAGAAGCGGCTCGCAGCGGTTCCCGGGGTCCTCCCATACTTCAGGCTCGCGCCTCCAAAGGGAGGGTTCAAACGCTCTCTCCGAAGGCAGTCCACCGAGAAGGGGACGCTGGGAAGCAACCCGAAGCTCGACGAAATCGTAAGGAGGATGGTCTGACGTGCCTACCAGGCTTCGCAAGGGAAGGAGATACAGGGGGATGCGGACCCACGGCTACGGCCAGATAGGGCAGCACCGCCACTCGGGGAAGCAGGGGGGACACGGAAACGCCGGCCTCCACAAGCACAAGTGGAGCTGGCTCGTAATCAACGATCCGGACCACTTCGGCAGGGATCCGTTCAGGCCGCCAGGGCACGTCAAGCCTTCCCGTTGGGTGAACGTGGGACAGCTGGACGGGCTCGCCGGCGATGCGAAGTCTCTCGACCTGGCCTCGATGGGGGTGGAGAAGCTCCTCGGATCAGGAGAGGTCGCCCGGGCTTATGAGGTGAAGGTCGCCTCCTTCACCAAGAAGGCTCAGGCTAAAATAGAAGCGGCAGGCGGAAAAATCCTGACCCAGGAGTAAGCCACGTTCAATGGCTTCGATGCGCGACTTCATCAAGAGTGTAGGCACCGTCCTCCCTGAAATCCCAAAGCCCGAGAAGAAGCCCACCCTGAACGAGCGCTTCATCTGGACCGGGATAGCCCTGATGCTGTATCTCGTGATGGCTGCGACGCCGCTTTACGGCCTCACGGGAACAGCCGCGGCCAACAACGCATCCACGTTCCTCAGGGTGGTCTTCGCGTCAGCCCAGGGGACCCTGATGACCCTCGGCATAGGCCCCATCGTGACGGCGGGGCTCATCCTCCAGCTGCTTGTGGGGAGCGACATCATAAAGCTGGACATGAGCGACTCTTCCGACCGGGCGATATTCGGCTCAGCCACGAAGCTCCTCACGCTCATAGTCATAGTGGGGGAGTCTATGGCCTACATGTTCGGGGGAGCCCTCGGAGTCCTGACGACGTCCCAGCAGCCCGTGGTCTTCATACAGCTCGTGATAGCCTCTGTGATAGTCCTCCTCCTCGACGAAATGATACAGAAGGGGTGGGGGCTCGGCAGCGGGGTGAGCCTGTTCATCCTCGCCGGCGTATGCCAGACCGTCATGTGGTACACCTTCTCTCCCATCCCGTTCCAGGTGACCACCGGGGTGACACAGCTCTTCGGCTTCGTCCCTGAGGCGATAAGCGAGTCCTTCAACAACAATCTGGGGTCGGTCGTCATCAGGGACTTCAAGTATCCGAGCCTCCTCACCTTCTCTCTCACCATAGTGATGATACTCGTCCTGGTCTACGTCGAAGGGATCAGAATAGAGCTCCCCATCACGTCGATAAAGTACCGCGGGTTCCAGGGGGTATATCCAATCAAGCTCCTCTATGTCTCGAACATCCCTGTCATCCTCGTCTCGGCCCTGGGGGCCAACGTCACGTTCTTCGCTCGCCTGCTCGCTAACTACTCGGTCGCGAGCCCGCCATGGTGGATGAAGTACCTCGCCGTCTTTCCCGCTTCGAGCGCCAACGGGACGAACACGCAGATCCCCATAGGGGGGGTGGTGTTCTACCTCACGCCTCCCCAGTCATTCCAGCAGACCCTCGCGGAGCCAGTCCACTCCATCGTCTACCTCCTGTACCTGGTGGGGATGGCGGTGGTCTTCGCCAGGCTCTGGGTCGAGATAGGCGGCCTTAACCCGAAAGCCGTCGCGAAGAACCTCATGGACGCCGACGTCCAGGTGCCTGGTTTCAGGCGCTCCGGCCTCTC
>JAFLZI010000048.1 GCA_029785625.1 Nitrososphaerota archaeon
TGCGAAGGTGGTGCTGAGGACCCAGTCCGAAGCAGAGCTCCGAGAGCTGTTTCAGAGGGCGAAGCGCGCCGGGCTCCCGGCGGCCCTGGTGGAGGACAGGGGGTTGACCCAGGTGGAGCCCGGGACGGTCACCTGTCTGGGAATCGGACCGGGGCCCGACGGAGAAATAGACGCGATAACCGGGAACCTCAGGCTGCTATGACCGAGCCCCCGACGGCGGAAAGAGCGGTGGGGATGGAGCTCTATGCTACTCCGGGGCCCCCCTGCGCAGGCCGCGCGAAGGTCACGCCGGGAGACTTCAGGGTCGAGGAAGTCATCAGCGCCGAAGGGCTCGAGCAGGAGTGGAGCGCCGGGAAGTACCCGCTCTACCGGGTGGAGAAACGGTCCATAGACACGATGCACATGGCGAGGGAGCTTTCCTCTGGGTTGAAGAGCAGGGTCAGCTATGGAGGGATGAAGGACAGCAGGGCCGTCGCGGTCCAGTACGTCACCCCTACGAGCCTCAGGTCTTCCCGTCCCGCGCGCGTGGAGGGGGCGAGGTACGAGGCGTCGCTCGTAGGGTACCTCCCCAGGCCGCTCTCCCGCTCCTCCGTGGTCGCGAACAGGTTCGAAGTGGTCCTCAGGGACTGCGGCCAGGAGATCGGCGAAAGGGTTGCAGAGGCGCTCCGACTGGCCGAGGCCAGAGCGCTCCCCAACTACTACGGCCTGCAGAGGTTCGGAGCGTCGAGCCCTGGCACCCACTCGATAGGAAGGGCGATGGTGAAGGGAGATTTCGGAGGCGCCGTCAAGCTGCTCGTCGGCGGGGGGACGAAAGGAGAGGAAGGCGCTTCCCTCCCAAAGGGCAAAGACATGGAGACGAGGGTCTCGAAGGCGCTCGCGTCGCACCCTGGCGAATGGGTCAGGGCTCTGAGGGCCATCCCGGTCAACCTGCGCAGGCTCTACGTGCAGGCGTACCAGTCGTATATCTTCAACGAGGCCCTCAGCACGGCCCTGAAAAAGGACGAAGACCTCTCTGGGTGCCGGCGGGGGGACAACTGGGCGTCTTGCGGGGAAGATGGGCTCCTGCTGTCGAGGGTGAGAGGGGTCAGAGAGGACCCGACCGCGGATGCTGTCCCGCTGATCCAGATGCCCGGATATGCCTACCGCGACTACGGGTCGCGGTTCGACAGGTGCACGGGCGAAGCGCTGAAGGCAGAGGGGGTCGTCCCCGCCCAGTTCTACCTGAAGGAGATGCAGGAAGCGTCGTCAGAGGGGGGTTTCAGGAGGCCCCACCTGGCCGTAAGGGACGCCAAATGGGACGCCCATGAAGGGACTGCGAGGCTGAGCTTCACGCTGGCGCGGGGGCAGTATGCCACCGTCCTCCTTCGCGAGATGCTGAAGCCCCATGACCCGGTGGCGTCGGGACTCTTCTAGCCCTGAACCCTTATACAGGGTTCAGGGGGGCCAGCCAAAGCGCCCATGCCTGACGACGTTTATGACATCACCATAATCGGCGCGGGTCCCAGCGGCCTTTTCGCGACATTCTATGCCGGACTGCGGCAGATGAAGACCAAGCTGATCGACGCGCTAGAAGAGCCGGGAGGCCAGGTGGCGGTCTTGTACCCAGAGAAGTACGTCTTCGACGTGCCCGCCTACACCAGAGTGCTCGCGAAAGACCTCGTGAAGAACCTCGTGGAGCAGGCTTTCCAGTACAATCCGACGGTGGTCCTCGGGGAAAGGGTGATGACACTGCGCAGGGACAACGGGCTGATCGAGCTCGGAACGGACAAGGGGACGACCCACGTCTCGAAGGCGGTCCTGATCGCGGCAGGTGTCGGAGCGTTCTCCCCCAACAGGCTCGACGCCCAGGGAGCCTCGGACTATGAGGGGAAGGGGGTGTACTATTTCGTCAAAGACAAGAGCGCGTTCAGCGGGAAGAGGCTCCTCGTCGTCGGCGGCGGGAACTCGGCCGTAGACTGGGCGCTGAACATACAGGGGATCGCCAAGAAGATCACGCTTGTCCACAGGAGAGACGTGTTCAGGGCTCACGAGGGGAGCGTGGCCGAGCTCATGAAGTCGGAGTGCGACATACGGCTCTTCCACGAGGTAAAGAGCGTAGAGGGAGACGGGTCGAAGGTCACCCGGGCGGTCATATTCGACAACAGGACGAAGGCGGAGGAGACGATCGACGTCGACGCGGTACTGGTCAACATCGGGTTCCGGGCGGACCTGGGGCCAATCAAGGACTGGGGGCTGCAGATAGACGGAAGAGAGATCAGGGCGAACGGGAAGATGGAGACGAGCATCCCCGGGGTGTTCGTCTCAGGGGACATAGCGGGGCCGCTGGACGGCGTGAAGCTCAACCTCATCGCGACCGGGTACGCCCAGGCGGCCATGGCGGTGAACGTCGCGAAGGCGTACACCGACCCTGGTTCTAAGATATTCCCAGGCCACAGCAGCGAGATGACACAGCAGCGAGATGAAGGGGTAACCTAGTCCAGGGTCCCGAGCACGCGCTTGTAGTTGTAGTCGGCCCTGATGGCCGGGTGCTCCGGGTCGATCAGCACACATTCGTACCAGGCGTGCATCCCGTCCTCCCACACCGGGTAGGAGCCCAGGACCTTCATGTTCGGGTGCCTCTCCTGCACCCTCCTCTCGGCGACCTGCTGAGACGAGACCGCCGATTTTATCTTGAGGACCCCCATGTGCTTGGGTCGCCTCCCTGACGTGGGGCGCTGCTTCCTCATCCCACCCCTCGAGACCCTCATCCGCACCACGATTACCCCCTCCTTCGCCTTGTAGCCCAGAGCCCTCGCCCGGTCGAGCCTCCAAGGGCGGTCCACCCTCAGGACGGCTGGCTGCTTCCTCAACTCGACGGCCCTGGACCTCATGTCCCCTCCCTTCTCGCGGAGCACCTGCTGCCAGGTCTTGGAGATCCGAGCGTAGACGGGCATTCAGGCGCCTAGTTCGCTGTCGGCAAATAAACGTTGGGTCAGCTCTTCGAGAAGAAGGCCCTGACCTTCTCCCCTATCACCACGATGGCGTTGGTCTGCGCCTCCTCGGTCTGGCCCCCTATGTGTGGGGTGAGCAAGATGTTGGGCGCCTTGAGTATATCCCCCGTAGGGGGCTCTGTCTCGAAGACGTCGAGGGCCGCGCCTCCGACCTCACCCGCCGAGAGGGCCCTCGAGAGGGCGGCCTCGTCTATCACGCCCCCTCTGGACGTGTTCACGATTACGCTCCCCCTCTTCATCCTTTCCAGTCTCGCGGTGCCGACCATGCCGGCGGTCTCGGGGGTCATGGGGACGTGCAGCGTGATGTAGTCAGACGAAGAGAAGAGCTCGTCCAGGGACACCGCCCTGGCTCCGACCGAAGAGAGCAGGTCAGAGGAGAGCGGGATCACGTCATAGGCGAGGACGGCCATGCCCAGCGTCCTCCCGATCTCCGCTATCCGCCTTCCGATCCTACCGAACCCGACTATGCCGAGTGTCCTCCCCTTCATCTCCCTCCCGACGAGGGCGTTCTTCTCCCACCTTCCGGACTTCGTGCCGACGTCGGCTTCGACCAGCTTCCTGCTGAGGGCGAGCATCAGCAGAATCACGTGCTCGGCGACCGCCTCGACGAGGGACTCGGGGCTGTTGACGACGGCCACCCCCTTCTCCTTCGCGTAGGTGACGTCCACGTTGTCCAGGCCGGTACCGGGCCGGGCGACCAGCTTGAGGCGCCTCGCCCTGTCGAGCACTTCCCGGTCCACCTTCGTCCGGCTCCTTATGATCAGCGCGTCGTACTCCCCAGCCACGGCCAGGAGCTCGTCCCTGGTTATGCCAGGCCGGTAGTCCACCGTTATCTCTGGGCCCAGCGAAAGCCGTTCGAGCTCGACGTGGTCGCAGATCAGTACCCTGACCATGACTTCAACCCCAACCGCGCCGTGTCAGACACCAGCGATATATCGGTTGAACCTAAAGGACCGTAAGCCAGCGACGCGAGGGTCGAACCTTCGGGGATCGACCATGGGAGCGCCCCTGGGTCGGGGCTGAACCTCCCCACGGTCTCCACGCTCACGACCCGGCCTCTTCGGTCATAGGCGATGCCACAGACGGAGCAAGTGTCTCGCTTCGAAGTGACCGTCACCAACCCCCCTCGAGCGCGGAGGGTTGCAATAGGGGGCCCATGACGGAACCAGGAAAGCCCGAAGATCACCGAGGAGAAGCTGCGCCCGGGATGGAACCTGACCTCACCGCCCATCGCGTTCGCCCCTGCGACCCTCCCCGAAGCAGCCGGAGAGCCCAGGATGCCCCCGGGAGACGACCACCCCGGGGGCTCGGCGCAACCGCCCGCGGCGTACACAGTCTTGGACTCTGTCCTGAGAAAGGCGTCGACGACGATACCCCCTGAACGCCCGAGCCGGGCCGGAAGAGAGACGACACGCGGCCGCCTCACCGGGACCTGGACGAATGTGTCGCACGGGACGACTTCGCCGTCCGCTACCATGGCCTCCACCTTGCCCTGGCCGACCACCCGACTGGCCCGCCC
>JAFLZI010000049.1 GCA_029785625.1 Nitrososphaerota archaeon
TTCGTCTTGTTCGAGCCAATCTGACTGAAGGCCATTGATGCTTGGTTGTAACTTTGCCACGAGTCATGTTGTGATACTGGGAAGTTCCATTGCACAGTGAACTGGGGGAGGAAGTAGGTGCAGGGAGAGCCTGAGCTGGTCTTCGCTACCAACATAGTCGCGTCACCCAGGCTTATCTTGTAATCGACGGGTAGCAAGGTGCCATTGGAAACAGCGAACCCTTGCATCCTTCCCGAGTACGCGTATTGGACTACCGAAGAGAGGAAGAATGTCACGTTATGGAAGTTGACGTAGGCCTCGTCCATGTAGGACGTAAACACCGGGACGAAGGTGACGTACCAGTATGTCGTACCGTTGATTGTGGTGGTACCGTTGGCGGCCAGGGTGACGTTCGAGTAAGGCAACTTTCCTAGCTTGGTGACTGTACCGTTGAGCCCGCCACCCGTTACCGTGGTAGTGATGTTAGGCTTGCCCGTGTTGTAGTCCGGAAGGACAAGGGCGTGTGGGACCGAAGACAGGCAGCTGGATGCCGCGATGTCCCCCCCTATGACGTTGTTCGGACTTGGACCCGGGGGGAGCGCGTAGGCAACCGATATGGCTAGGACGACCGCCAGTAGGACCGCGAAAGCCGAAGTGAGCACGGTCTTCTTTCCCAAGCCCAAATGCATGCCAAGTCCTTTCCTGGCGGGGGAGATAGTTCTACGCTTTAGGATGGCCCCGTTCTAATGTTAGAACTATTAGAGATTCGCGAAGAACCATGTGTGAAACGCTTGGTCTAGCTTGAAACAGAACAATCCAGATGACATCCTCGAAGGGACCACGCGGCGGGTCTTCAGGTTCGTGTACCGCCAGCAGAACCCGGTCGGAATCCATGATGTGCAGCGTGGCCTCGGCCTGAGCTCACCTTCGGTCGCGCACTACCACATAGGAAAGCTCGTGAAGGCCGGTCTCCTGAAAGAAGAAGGGGGTGGGTACGTCGTCGACAAGGTCGTCTTCGAGAATATGATCCGTGTCAGGAGGGCGGCCATTCCTCTCCAGACCGCCTATGCCGTGTTCCTGCTGTCGGCTTTCGCACTGCTAGTCACGGTGTTCCGGCCGGCCCCGGTCTCTTCGACCTATGTCTTCGCCGTCGTGGTGATTGGGGCGGCTCTCGCCGTTTCCATGTTCGAGGCGTACAAGGCGATGAAGGCGACGGTGTGAATGGCACGGCGACCTCACGCCAAGGGTGACCGAGCCCGCTTTTTGGCCCCTGGCCAAGGACCTGCAGGCGGCTGTTTCGGTCCATGAGACGAGCTAGAGACTTGACTGGGGTCTGCCGATGGGACTTTTCCGACGAGTCAGTCATGGGTGCCTTCAATAAATACACCACCCCGGCCCTGGGCCAGCCGTGCCGCGGATACTTTACGGCGTCAGCCCCATAGGGCTGGGGCACGCCACGAGGTCCCTGGTGGTGGCCAGGGAGCTGGAGAAGAAGGGGGCGGAGGTCAAGATGTTCTCCGGGGGGAAGGCGGCGGAGTTCCTGAGGGGGTGCGGGGTCGAGGTCGAGGACATCGTGGAGGACGCCGGCCCGAAAATCGCGGGCGGCGAGATGAAGAACGCGTCTGCCTGGTACCTCAGGTCCTGGCTGGCCCAGAGGAGAAACGTCCCCAAGGCGCTGAGGCTGGCGG
This sequence comes from Nitrososphaerota archaeon, assembly GCA_029785625.1. The sequence goes on from JAFLZI010000049.1 coordinate 1,668, forward strand.
CGTCGTTCGCCCCGGACGTGGTCGTGTGCGACGAGGAGTTCTCAGGGGTGACGGCCGCGGGGGAGATGGGGGTCCCCAGGGCGTTCATGGCCGACGAGCTGGAGCTCGGCTTCGCCAGGGGGATGGTGGCGCGCGCCATAGAGGGGAGGGTGGAGGGGTGGTACAGGGGCCTCCTCGGGGCGGTCGACCTCCTGATAATCCCAGAAGAGGGGGAGGACGCGGGGAACAAGAGGTTCGTGGGGCCCATCGTGCGGGCTCCGACCGCCATCTGCGCCGAGGTCCGCGCGAGGCACGGCCTCCCTGAGGGGAGGACGGTCCTGGTCAGCCTCAGCGGGAGCGGAGCCGGGAGGGAGCTCGCCTGGAAGGCCATGGACGCCCTGGGCTCCGTCCCCGGGGGGCGTCCCTCGCTGGTGGTGGTGGGGAACAGGGGGGCGAAGCTGGAAGGGGAGGGGGTCTACGACCTCGGCCTGGTGAAAGACAACCAGGACCTGGTCGCCTGCGCCGACCTCGTCATATCCACGGCCGGGAAGAGCACCATAGACGAGGCCGCGGCCGCCGGGACCCCAATCATAGCCGTCCCAATCAGGAACCATGCGGAGCAGGAGAGGAACGCGGCGGCGTTGGGGTACTCCGCGTCGGACTCGGAAAGGCTGCGGGAGCTCGTCCGGCTGAAGATCGGCGCCAGGGGGGAGCCGAAGGCCTACGACGGCGGGAGCCGCGCGGCGGAGCTGATCACGTCCCTCGCCTAGCCTCGGTCAGGGCGCCCTTCGGGCCGGGGCTTCCTTCTCCTGGACATCCTTGAGGGAGGCGATCAGGGCCTCGTCGGTCGGGATACCGGAGAGGGCCAGGACCAGCCGCTCCTTCCTGGCCAGCTCTACGGCGAGAGGGTCCACCTCCTTGGGGCCGTGGATGACGACCATCCTGGGCTTGAGCTGCGACACCCGTATCGCGACCAGGGGGCTCCTCCCCATCCCCACCTTCGTGAAGACCAGCGCCCGCTCGGTGGTCGCGCCGAATATCCTGTAGAAGTCGTAGCCCGAAAGGGCGTAGATCGTCTTTATGCTGTCCACCACCGTGTATCCGTAGAGCTTCACCTGTTCCGGCTCCCCAGAGAGGACTGTCGCGTCCAGGGCGCGGAGTATCTTCGTCGCCTCGACCGGGGCAGGGAACTCGCCGATGGAGAGTATCGCCTGCTCTTCGCCGCTGGCCACGAGCTTGGAGACGACCCTCTCCTTCCCTTCGTCCAGCCTCACCAGCGCCTCCACGTACTTCTTGACGAACTGGACCCCCGGGGAGGGCCTGCGCCCCGACTCGTAGTCGCTGAGGACCGAGGCTGAAAGCCCCAGGGCGTGCGCGAGGGCGACCTGCTTGATCCCGAGCCTGTCCCTCCAGGCCCTCATCGCCCGCCCAGCGTCCGGGCTGGCTACCACGTCCCCCGCTATCTTCGCGAGGGCGTCGCCGGGAGAAGATTCCATGCAATTAGCCGGTTGCCGTAGCTCAGATAAGTCTTTGGCGAACTATTCCGGACCCCATCGCTTCTTCGAAAGGGCGGCCACCTGCTCCTTCAGCACGGCGACCCCCAGCCTGACAGGTGCCTCCTCTCTCGCCAGGCCCAGCTGCCTCGTCAGCCGCTCGCCGAGGAGCTTCCCGTCCCCGGTGGTGAGGCTCGAGAGTGTCTCCCTGGGCCGGGCGCGGAGGAGGGCGGTGACACCTTCCGCGAGCTCCTCGCCGAGGAAAGAGTAGCACTCGGCCAGCTCCATGCGGACCACGAGCTCCCTGGCCTTGGCCGAGAGGATCTCTGTCCTGGCGGCCGACCACTCCGACTCCCCCTGTGGCGCCCCTCCCCGGAGGATGTCGTGCAGGACCGTCAGCCCCTCCAGCCTGGCGCCGCACCCGGCCCTGCTGGCCGCCTCCAGGCCGGCGCCCGCGGCGACTGCTTCGAAGCTCTTGGCTGCGCCCCTGGAAAACGACCTGAGCTGGGAGAGCAGGTGGCTCGGGGACGGGACCGCCTCCTTGGACAGGAGGAAGGCGCCGGCGAACTCGTAGCTCGATGCCATGAGCCAAAAGTCCGCGTCGATCAGGCTCCCCTTCGCGAGGGCGTCCTCGGCCCTCCCCAGTCCCTTCAGCGCCGAGCCGAGGCGGGCGGTGCTCGCAGCCTCAGCCGACGCCGAGAGGGTGGCTGAGCTGGTGGCTATGGCGGTGGAGAGCGTAAGGGAAGTGTCCCGGACGGGCTTCGCCGAGGCCAGAGAGAGGGCGCGCTCGGGCCTGGGCCTCAGGACCTCGTCCTCGGTGGCGAAGGCCACGTCCACGAACACGTCCCCGAGCTTGAGCGAAGTGGCAGGGCGAGTATCGCCTGTCACCACCAGGACGTCGAACTCGCAGCTGTACCTCTGCATCCCCCTCGAAGCGCACCCCACGAGGGCCACGGCAGAGTCGAGGTAGGCGTCCAGTATCGGCCTCAGGTGGTCCGCGACGGGCCCGGTCTTCCCCTTCATCTGATAATCGTCCTTTGCAGCTCTGAAAACGTCCTATGAAAACGTGCCAAGTAGAGTTTCGCCCGCGGTCCGCCATCCAATTCTAACCGATAACACGGTCGTGCATTGAAATTCCTCTAAAAGAGGCATAAGACATATATATGTGACAGAGAGGGTGTGACATGTAAGTATTTCGTTAGTGATAGATTTGTTCGCAGACAAAGACTTCTCGAGACTGATGCGCCTGCAGAAGGCGATGGACAAGTGCCCCCGCTGCGGCAAGGGGCCGATGATCGTCGACTCCGCCGGGGGCGAGCTGTTCTGCGGCGCCTGCGGCTTCGTAGTGAAGGAGAAGATCGAGGAGG
>JAFLZI010000004.1 GCA_029785625.1 Nitrososphaerota archaeon
GGCCGGTCCCTCGCCGATTTTTCCTGGCCGCATAGTCACACTTAATAACTCGCGCAGAGGGGCAATTTTCAGCGGCACCGAAAGCAGCTAGGATGTGAAAAGACGAGTTTCGGACGAGGAGGCTACGGGCGGAGCAGCGGCGGAAGCAGCGGCTTCAGGTCCTTCAAGCCAAAGCCTGTAGAGGTCGGGAAAGAGTACGACGTTACTATTTCCGAGATCAGCAGGCGCGGCGACGGCATCGCGAAGATTGACGGTTTCGTCATCTTCGTGTCCGGCGCCAAGCAGGGCTGGCAGGGCAAGGTCAAGGTGACCCAGGTAGCCAACAGGTTCGCCACCGGCGCGGTCGTTGGCGGGTCTGAGGGCATGTCTGGCGCCGAGGGCCAGGCCTCCACAAGCGAGAGCGAAGCGCAGGGAGCATAGGGTCCCCAAAGGCCCTAGTCCCGGACTGGCGGCTCGTCTTTTACGACGGCCGCTCCGTTTTGATTTTTGATTCTTCTCAGGCTCGGCACCCCGACGGCTCGTGCCGCCTATCGAGCGCCGTCATCTCGGTGGCCGGCTAGCTTTCGGGCCGGTCGGACGGCACAAATGGAAAGGCTTAATCGTGGCGCAACATATTCTCGACCATTGGTCCTCTACGCCAGGGACGTAGTGGAGAAGGACTTCCTGTCGCTCACCGCCGACAGCACGGTCGTCGAAGCGGCCAGGGCGATGAAGGCGCAGCGGCGCGGCTTCGTCCTGGTAGGTAGCCCCGCCGACCCCCAGGGGCTGGTGACCGAGTGGGACATACTGTCCAAGGTCGTCGCCGAAGGGCTCGACCCGGAGAAGGCGACCCTCGGCCAGGTGATGACCACCGAACTGCTGAGCATCGACGCAGGGGCGGGCCTCGCAGCTGTGTCGCAGTTGATGGCCGAGCACGGCGTGCGCCGCCTGCTGGTCAAGGACGGTGGCCACATCATAGGATACATCACGTCGAGGATCATGATGGCCCGCATGAACGACTACGTCGACAAGGTCTCGACCCAGATAAGCCGCCTCCAGGCCCCCTGGTTCTGAGGTGAGCCCTGACGGTCACGGTGTACGTCGACGGCCTCGCTGAGCCCAGGAACCCCGGGACGGGGACCTACGGCTACCTGATCTATGACGGCGCGAAGAAGCTGGCCGAGGGCTCGGGGCTCGCAGGCTACGACGTCACCAGCAACTACGCGGAGTACACTGCGCTCGTCGAGGCGCTCAAGAAGCTGAAGGAGCTCGCGCTCACGGGGGACGTCATAGTGAGGTCAGACTCCAGGCTGGTGGTTGGCCAGATGAGCGAGGGGTGGAAGGTCAAGGGCGGGATGTACCTAGACAAGCTGAAGGAGGCGAGGGACCTGATGAAGGGGTCCGGGACGGTGAGGTTCGAGTGGATACCCCGGGAGCGGAACCAGGAGGCGGACCTGCTGACGCGGCTCGCCTACGAGCGGGTACGCAGAGGCAGCCGCTGACGGCGTCGTATGTTTATCAGCGTCGGCGCGGACCGCGGGCCGATTTGCGCCGTTTTCCCGGCTCGGGCCGCGCCGCCCTGGCGATGGCGGCCGCCGCTCTCCTGGTAGTCTCCACCTCCGTCCCCTCCCTCGCGGCCTGGGCCCGCCCGCAAGCGCCGGAGCTGGTCCCCACCGTCCCGGTCCCGGGGACCCACCCCGCCACGCTGGCGTCGTCGCCGGGGGCGCCCATGCTCCCCCCTGGGCACCCCCTCGCCGGTCAGCCTTCCACCTCCGGCCTCTACGACGAGCAGCTCGGCATCACGTTCACCCAGGGCTTCCTGTCGATGCTCTACAACGTCACAGCGGTCCCCCAGACCGACCAAGTGTCAGGGACCGGCCCGGCGTACCTCCTGAACGGGGTGACCACGTCGGGGTACTGGTACCAGGTGGGCGTCTCCTGGGACTGGAGCCCTGGCCAGGGGTTCAGCATGAACTACGAGGTCTTCGGGCCGTCAGGAGCCTCGGTGTATCCGTCTGCCGCCGGGAGCGGGCTCGTGCAGTTCAAGGGCCAGGTCAGCCCCGGAGACACCATCGCCCTCAACCTCTACTTCAGGTCAGGGCAGGTGGTCATGCTCGCGGTCGACAGGAACAGCAGCGCCTACGCCACCGAGTCCTACAGCGCCGAGGGGGCCACGAGCTTCGTGGGGAGCCCGCTGAGCACCGCGAACGGCAACGGGTTCTTCACCGGCCTGATGACAGAGTGGTATCACGGGGACGCCTACTTCGGGAACCAGCAGGCGACAGCCTACACGACCTCCCTGGCTCAGAGGTCTGCCTGGATGTGGATGGACGAGTTCTCGTGCTCTAACTCCAACTGCACGAAACGGACGCCCGTCTTCTCGGTCGCGACCAACGGACCGGTGACCTACGTCAACCCCACCCAGCTGATCACGTTCAGCTCCCATGGGGCCACGGAGCTGAGCAGCGCCTATTCGTTCATCACGGGGACGCTGAACCAGTCCACGGTCGCCCTGACCGTGAGTTACTCCGTCGTAGGGGGCGGCTCGTACTCTCCGCCTGCTTTCAGCTACCTCCAGGACGGGTCTCTTCGCACGGCGAACCTGACCGCCGCGGGCTCCACCTATCTGGTCGATTCCGGGAGCACCTGGAACGTCACGCGGACCCTTGCTGGGGCCGGCGCAGGCGAGAGGTGGGCCGCCGCGAACGCGACCCGGGGGGTGGCTGCGGTTTCGCAGTCGCTGAGGTTCGTGTTCTACCTCCAGTACTTCGTCGTCTTCCAGGCCACGGTCGAGGGGGGCGGGTCAGGGTACTCCCTCCCGACGGTCAGGTTCACCGAGTTCGGTCTGGCCAACAGCACGGGGGCCGGGACCGGCGCCTGGGCTGACGCAGGGACGGCAGGCTCGTTCCCCCCGACCCTCGCGGGCTCCACGGCCGCCGAGAGGTGGGCCACCAACGACACGTCCCTCCCGATCGGCGGCCCTGGCGTCGTCTCCGCCGTCTACGTCCATCAGTACGCCGTGTCAACCGCGGCGCTCCCCGGGGGAGGAGGGACGGTGAGCCCGCCGCCGGGCTGGTTCGACGCCGGGGGGGTGCTGTCTCTGAGGGCGACGGCGAGCCAGGGCTGGGAGTTCGAAGGGTGGTCCGGGTCGGGGCCGGGGGCGTACTCGGGAGACGCGACCTCCGCGACCCTGGAGGTGAGCGGGCCGCTCAACGAAAGCGCCCTGTTCTATCCGGGGCTGACCGTCGCCGTGGCGGCGGGGGGGACCGTCGCCTTCGCCTACGCTGGCGGCAGCGGGACCGCTGCCTCGGGGTCGACGACTGTCTACGCCCCGCTCGGGACGACGGTGACGCTCAGCGCCAGGGCCTCGTCCCCGCTCTACGTCTTCTCTGGGTGGGGAGGAGCGAAGGGAGACGCCGTGGAGACGGTCCGGCTCTCGGGCCCGGAGGCCGCGGAGGCGTCCTTCGGCTACAACCTCCCTGTCCTCTTGGCGCTGGGGGTCGTCGCCGCGCTGGTCCTGGCGGCTGCGTTTGCCTTCGCCCTTAGGCGCAGGCCGAACGCCGGGCGGTGGTCGACAGCGGCGCCGCTCACGTGAAGAAAGACGGACGAAGAGTGGGCCCGCCCGGACTCGGACCGGGGATTCTGACGCGGGAGCAGGTTGCCCTCGTTTCGCCGTGTGAGAGCGACGTCATAGCCAGACTAGACCACGGGCCCCGGCGGTGCCGCCCTCGAACCCGATATTTGCCTTTGCTTCACCCGGTCACTGTCGGGGTCTCGGCCTGCAGCGAGGCCATGAAGTCCCTGAACCCGAAGGAGGCCCTGCGCCTGAACCAGGCCGCCCCCAGGATGGTGACCACGTTGGTGAATATGATCACGTAGGAGACAAGCCCCAGGAAGGTGCTCCCGAGAGGGAGGGAGTAGCTGAGCGCGAGGATGGCGAGGGTCGCCTGGGTCACCCCCTGGGCGGACAGGAGGATGAGCTCCGCCCTGCTCTTCGCTGTCTCAGCCCCGGCCGTCGCGGCGACCACGGAGATCGACCTGGCGCCCAGGAGCCCGGCCGTCAGGAGCAGCCCCACGGTCACCCCCATGACGATGCTGCCGATGCCGAGGTCGAAGGTCAGCCCGAGGAAGACGAAGAAGAGCGTGTTCAGCAGGAAGGCGATCTCCTCCTGCATCCCTGAGACCCTGGACATCAGCGGGTCGATGTCTATCTGCTTGGTCCTGAGGAGGTTCAGGACCTTGTAGTTTCCGAATATCAGCCCGAAGATGAACGCCGCCAGCTCCCCGCTCCCCCCCAGGGCCTCGGTCCCGGCGTAGGTGACGAGGATCATCCCCAGCATCAGGACGTAGGTGTACCTCTGGTCCCGGACCCTCTGGAGTATGAAGAGCCAGACGAAGGAGAACGCCACGGCCGGGACTATGCCTATGGAGAAGGTCGCGGCGACCTTGGTCAGGGACAGGGCGAAGCTGACCACCGGGGCGGCGTTGACCTGGACCAGGGCCAGGAAGGCGATGATCCCCACGATGGAGTTCAGCACCGACTCGATGGTCACCAGGGAGACGGTGTCAGCCGAGAACCTGAGCGACCTGGCAAGGGGGACCACCACCGGGGTGCTGGTCTGCCCGGCTATGATTGAGCCGAATATCATCGACTCGAGCAGGTCCCAGTGCATGACGAAGCGGCCGAAGGCGGTTATCCCCACCATGGACAGGGAGAAGTACATGGCGACGAGGGCCACCGCCCTGCTCCCCTGGGTGAGGCTCCTGAGCCTCAGCTGGAGGCCGCTGTAGAAGAGTATCATTATCAGGGTCAGCTCGGCGAAGAGCCCCAGGAACGGGCTCAGCTCCGCCCCGGAGAAGACGTGGAAGCCTGGGCCCAGCACTATGCCTATGAGGATGAGGAAGAGGAAAGACGGCACCCCCGTCCTCCTGAACAGCAGCTCCCCTAGGAACCCCATGAAGACGATGGCCGCCACCACGGCGAATACCAGTATGGTGTCTGCCAAAGCGAAAGGCGCCGACAGGAGACAGCATTTAAGCCCTTGAAACCCCTCTAGGGGGACCCCTCGGGGCCCCAGGCTACTTCTTCAGGCCCACCGATCTGTTCTTCAGCCGCAGGTCGGAGGACTTGCACTTCCTGCACCTCGCTGCGTTGAGCGGGTTCCTGGCGCCGCACCTCAGGCAGACCTGGAGGAAGAGTCGCCTCTTCTGGGCTATCTGCTTCTTCGTGGCGTCGGCGATTGGCATATGAGCGTCTCTTCGCCGACCTCCGAGACACCACTATAAGCTTTCAGATGGCGGCTGCACGCCGGAGCGGGCGCGCTGCGAATGGGCGACCTGGTGGACGAACGAGAAGGGGACGGAAAGCGGGAGGCTGCAAGGGCGGTGAACCCGAAGGCCGCGGGCTCCGCCGGAGGGGACGTGGACGCCTTCCGGAAGAAGGGGGCGACCGCAGGAGACTAGGCGCCAAAGGCGCAGAGGGCGTTCAAGCTCCTCTCGAACCCGGCCAGTGCGCTCATCCTTTCAGCGCTGATGGGAGCGGAGCCATACCCCCGCCATATCGCCCAGAAGCTGTCGATGCGCGAGTCCCACGTGTCGTAGCCCCTGAGCCCTCGCGGCGCTGGGCCTCGTGAAGGACCGTTGGACGAGGGCGGCGTCCGGCTGGGCCCTGGCTCACGACGGGCGGGCGGGGGCAAAGCAGAGCTGCCCGAGGCGAGCGCGTCAGGGCGCCCGAGAGGCGCGGGGGCTCATGCCAGAGCCTTCTTCACCAGCGCGGGCACCTCCATCGGGGTCATCGCCACTTCTACCCCCGCTGACCTTAGAGCCTGTATCTTGGAGTCGGCGGTCCCGACGTTGCCGTAGATTATCGCTCCCGCGTGCCCCATCTTCTTCTCCTTGGGGGCGTGCCTCCCGGCGACGTAGGCCACGATGGGCTTCCTGTACCCAGACTTCTGTATGTGCCGCGCGAGGCGCTCCTCGGCGTCCCCCCCGATCTCGCCCACGGTGACCACGGCCTTCGTCTCAGGCATCGCCTGGACGCAGTCCATCCACTCGATCGAAGTGGACCCGTTGACCGGGTCTCCGCCGATTCCCACCGCGAGGGACTGGCCGTAGCCTGCCGCGGTCAGCTGCCCCGCTATCTCGTAGGTGAGGGTCCCGCTCCTCGAGTAGAGGGCGACCCCGCCGGGGGCGAAGGACGTGGCGGGCATTATGCCGAGCTTCACCTTCTGGGCCGGGACGATGATCCCGGGGCAGTTGGGCCCGATTATCGTCGCCCCCTTGCTCTGGGCCAGCTGCACGAGCTTCAGCTCGTCCCTCACCGGGACGTGCTCCGTGATTATGACGAGCAACTTCACCCCGGCCTCCAGCGCTTCGACCCCCGCTGCCAGGGTGAACTCGGCAGGGACGAAGCAGACCGAGACCTTGGCGCCTGTCTTCGCGGCCGCCTCCGCGACGGTGTCGTACACGGGCACCCCCTCCACTGTCTGGCCACCCTTGCCGGGGGTCGCGCCGGCCGCGACGTTGGTCCCGTAGTCCAGCATGAGCCTGGTGTGCAGGCGGCCATACCTCCCCGTGATGTTTTGTACCATGATCGGCGTTGACGGCGTCAGGTCGACTCCGAATACTTTCACGGTCCCACTGGCCGCCCCGGGCTGTCTATATTTCTTGTTCCTGCTCGCGCAATCCTGCGGTGCCTGCGCCCCCGTCCGTCGCAGACCGGTTCGCGGGCGGCCCCCCGATCTGCTCTGCGGGCCGGCGTCGCAGGCGGAGAGTCCGCCAGGGACAAAGACAGGGCGCGCGGGGACGGGGAGGCGGACCCCTCCGCGGCTCCGGCTCCGATGGAGCGTCAGGAAGACGAACCGGTTGCCCGCACGAAGCTCTTCAGGCAGTCGGGGGCCGTCATGCCCCCTTCACCACCGCAGCCACCGCTTCGGGGGCTGTCTTGTACATCTTCACTGCCGTCCCCTCCAGCATCTTCCGCGCGGCCCCCTCCTCGGCGCCGCTGACCCTGGCGTAGAGGGGTTTCAGCCCGCCTTCGGAGATGACGGCTTTGATCCCGGCAGCTACGTCGGTGCTGCGGGTGATACCCCCGTAGATGTTGACCAGTATCCTGCGGACGCCCGGCAGCCGGTTGACCAAGCGTATGGCAGCCTCCACCCGGTCCTGCTGCGCACCGCCCCCGAGGTCGAGGAAGCATGCGGGCTTCCCCCCGGCGTCCCCCACCAGGTCCAGGGTAGAGAGGACAAGCCCGGCTCCGTTTCCGACTACGGCTATGTCGCCGTCCAGGCTCACGAAGGCGAACCCCTCGCGGGACGCCTCCCCCTCGAACTCGTCTTCGGGGTGGAGCTTGGCGAACTCAGGGTGACGGAAGAGGGCGTTGTCGTCGACTATCACCTTGGCGTCCAGCGGCATCAGCCGCCCGTCCTTCCCCACGGCGAGGGGATTGATCTCGGCGAGCTCGCACTCCTTCTCCCTGGCGAGCCGCTCGAGCGAGCGCAGGATCTTCTCGAACTGGGCAGCCTGCTCCCCCTGCAGTTTGAGCTCAGAGGCAACCTCCCCCGCGAACCTTTCGTCGATCCCTTCGGATGGGACCCTTCGTATGACCTTGCCTGACAGCGACTCGACGTCTATCCCCCCGGCCTTGGCCGCTATCGTCACGAAGGACCTGTCCCCCCTGTCCAAGGACACCGAGAGGTACATCTCTGAATCGTGCGGGAAGCCCTCCTCCAGCAGGAGGGCGGACGGCTTCTCCCCGCCGATGGGGAGCCCGAAGATCCTCTTCGCTTCGACTTCGGCCTTGTCCGGCCCGTCCACCAGGGCGATGCCGCCGGCCTTCCCCCTGCCGCCGGCCAGGACCTGGGACTTCACAGCCAGGGGAGGCTTCAGCGACGTGAACGCGGTCCGCACCGACGCGACGTCGCGGACCAGGGTCGACCTGGGCACCGGAAGGCCGTACTCTCGGAAAAGGTCCTTCGCCTGATACTCGTAAAGGCGCATAGCAGGCGCGCAAAGCCATGGGGATTAAAGTTAGCGTCTGGCTCGTCCCAGGGCAGAGCGGGCGCGAAGGCGGTGGACGCGGGCCATCTGGAAGCCGAACGGCGGCGCAGGGGCGCCATGAGACCGGCTCAGGGACCCGGACCTGCCCGCGGCTCGATGGACAACATGTCCACAGCGGATATATAGGCCGGGACGAAGCGACGTATCAATGTCCAACCAACCAGAACACGAAGAAGCGCAACCACGCGAACCAAACACCATCTACGTCGGGAAGAAACCGACCATGAACTACGTCCTCGCCGTCCTGACCCAGATCAACAACGGATCCAACGTGGTCACCGTGAAGGCTCGCGGACGAGCCATCTCGCGGGCGGTCGACGTGGCCCAGGTCCTGACGAAGAGGTTCGCCACCGACGTGCGGGTGCAGAACATCTCCATCAACACGGAGCAGGTCAAGAGCACCATAACCGGCGGAATGAACAACGTCTCCTCCATAGAGATCAAGCTCGGGAAGTAAAGATCCCAGGAGACGGCCGATGGAAGCCCCGCTGCACCCCGTCAGCCAGCGGCGGCTTTGAGGCCCCGGGGGGCGCACCAGGCGCTCCTTGCCGCAGGGGCCTCCGAACATTTTTTATGCGCGTATAGCGAGCGCCCTCAGAGATGCAGCCAAAGCTCCCCATCTGCGCCTTCGACGCGAAGACAGGGATACTCTGCGGTAACTGCGAGGCGAGGCTTTCGAAGGGGGAGATAACGCATGCCGACGTCGATGCGTCCAGGGCGATCGCCAGCCTGGCCGACAGGTTCCCCGAGCTGGCCAAGGTCACGCTGAAGCGCGCCACTGAGACGCGCGGTTCCTACGTGCTTGAGTTCGAGCGGTCCGATATGGCCTCGCTGAGGTCGAACCCGCAGCTCCACGAAGAGCTGGAGGGGGCGCTGAAGGGGAAGGCGTACCTGGTGGGGGCGGGGGTGAGCGACAGGCAGTTCCTGGAAGAGGTGTTCTACCCGGCCAGGGTGCTCACGGTGAACACCGTCTGGCTCCCGGACGGGGAGAAGAAGACCAAGGTCGTGGTCCCGGCCAAGAGGAGCGAGAGGAGGCTGGGGGACTTCGACAAGCTCAGAGAGACTGTCAAGCGCGCCAGAGGGATCGACCTGTTGGTTGAGACCGAGCGCGAGGTCGCGGCCAGCCTGCACTCCTAGGGCTGGAGCCTTTCCGGGTCCCTCGGGAAGAGCACCGCCTCCTTGACGTTCTCGATGCCGAGGAGCTTCGCCGCGAACCGCTCTATGCCGAAGGAGAACCCTCCGTGCGGGGGGACCCCGTAGCGGAAGGGCTCCGTGAACCACTCGAGGGCCTTCGCGTCCATCCCCTTCTCCTTGATCTGCGCCATTATCTTCTCGTGGCGGTGCTCCCGCTGCCCCCCCGACGAGAGCTCCAGGCTCCCGAAGAAGAAGTCCGTGGACCTGGCGAACTCAGGGTCGTCGTCGTACCTCATGATGTAGAAGGGCTTGGGCTTGGACGGGAACCTGTTCACGAAGAAGAAGTCGGACCCGTGCTCTTCCTTGGCGTAGGCCGCCAGGACGTCCTTCGCCTCCTCGTCGAGGTCCTCCCCCCTGGGGAGCTTCTTCCCCTTCGACTCGAGGATTCCGTAGACTTCTGGGAAGTCTATCTCGGGGAGGGGGAGCTCCGGCATCGGGAGCTCGCGCTTCAGCAGGGAGAGCTCCCCGGAGCAGCTCTTGTTCGCCTTCTCTATGCCGTGGACCATCATCTCCTCTTCGACGCGCATCACGTCCTTTTCGTCCGCGACGAACCCCATCTCAGGGGCTATGGTCCTGTGCTCGCTCAGGTGGCGCGGGGTGTGCGAAAGCTCTGCCCGCCAGTTGGCCCCCAGGTCGTACACCCTGTCGAACCCCCCGGCGATGGTCAGCTGCCGGTGGAGCTGCGGGTCCTGCCTGAGGAACGCCTCCCTCCCGTAGTAGTCGATCTTGAAGACCTCGGACCCGCCCTCAGACACCCCGCCGATGATGCTCGGGGTGAAGGCCCTGATGAACCCGGAACCCTGGAGGTACTCCTCGAACCCCTGGACCAGGGCGTTCTCGATGGTGAACACCGCGGCCGTCTCCGGCCTGCGGAGCTCCAGGGACCTCCACTCGAGGCGGGTGTCGAGCGCCGCCGGGGTCACCCCCCTCGGGTCAAGTGGGAGCGGGGCCGCGGCCCTGGCCACGACGTCGATGGACGACGGGAGTATCTCGAAACCCATCCTGGCAGCCTTGCTCTCCTTCACCTCGCCGACGCAGGAGATGACGTCCTCCTGGTGGAGCCCGGAGACCAGGGCGAAGAGTTCCGGTGGGACCGCCTTCTTGGGGACGGCCACCTGGACCACCCCCCTGGAGTTGCGCAGGAGGACGAAGCTGATCCCCCCGAGGGCCCGGACGTCGTGGACCCACCCTTCGAGGCGGACCTGCCTGCCTACCCTCGCCTTGAGGTCAGCGGGAGAGAACGGCTCTTGCAATGCGGGGGCTCGGGAGCGGGAGTAGAAATAGGTTCGACGCCCTAGCCAGAGCGGCGCGTGGAGGGCGGCCTCTCGAGGGAGAAGAACGTCGCCGCGGCCTCCGGGCTGATGATCCTGATTTCGTAGCTCGCCGCTAGCTGTCTCGCGTCGTCGTCGGCCCTCTCTAGGGGACAGACCACGACGAGCGAGCAGCCCGTGTCGAGCTTCTTGGCGTAGGACTTCACCATCTCTGTGGTGCTGACGGAGTCGTAGATGTCGAAGGCGTAGAACCGGTCCCCGTCTGAGAAGAGGAGGTTGAAAGAATGGACCACCCCGGACTCCCCCTGGACCGCGCGCGGGACCACCGGCTTCAGCCCCGCCCTGGCGGCCCCCACTTCGAGGGTTAACTTCTCTAACTCCAAAGGACCCTACGGGGCGCCCGGCCCGAGGTCTGCTTATAAGCGATGTGGAAGCCCGGCACGTAGCCCGGGCTAGAGCGCGCTGAAGTTGTTCGTCCACTGCTGGTAGGCGCGGAGCATGTCCGGGGACACGGAAGGCTTCCTCGTCCTCATTATCTCCTTGAAGTCGCTGATGTCTATGGGGCGCGGGGTCGACTCCTTGTCCAGGGCGTTGCCTGACTTGAACAGCTCTCTGACCACCCTCAGCTGGACCCCCTGGCAGATGTCCTTGATGTCGCTCCCAGAGTAGCCGTCGCTCAGCTTGGCCAGGGTCGCGGGCTCCACGTCCTCGGCCAGCGTCAGCGGCGCCGTGTAGAGCTTGAACTGGGCCATGCGCGCCTCGTTGTCCGGGAGGGGGACGAGTATCCTCTTGGCGAAGCGGCGGAGGAATGGCGGGTCCAGGGACCAGGGCTTGTTCGTGGCGCCTATGACGTACATGTGGAGGTTCTTCCCCTTGTCGTTGATCCCGTCTGTCTCCTTCAGGAACTGGTCCCTTACCCTCACCTCGCCACCGACCTCCTGGCTCCTGGTGCCGAGCAGGGAGTCTATCTCGTCGACGAACACTATCACCGGCTTGTTGTCAGCCAGCATCTTCCTGGCGTTGTTGAAGAGCTTGGCCACGTTCTTCTCCCCCTCGCCCAGCCACTTGCTCATGATCGACGCCGCGTCGACCGAGATGAAGTACCCGTCTATCTCCGCCGCCGTGGCCGCCGCCACCATCGTCTTGCCGCATCCTGGCGGGCCGTAGAGCAGGATCCCCCTGGGCCAGCCCAGCTTGAAGAGGTCGGGGCGCAGGAAGGGGAAGACTATCGACTCGCGGATGGCCTGCTTGCAGTCCTCGAGGCCTATGACGTCGTCCCACTTGACGTCTGGTTTCTCTGTGACGACGAGCTCGTTGAAGGACGCCTTCAGCTGCTGCACGACCTGGGGCCCGGCCGGTGAGTTGGGGCTCGCCGACGTCGGACCGGGTGCAGCCCCGGGCCTCGCCGCCGGGGGGGTCCATTCGGCTTCTGTTGGTTGGTCCTGCGGGATCAGCCCGTGGGCCGCCTGTATCGCTTTGACCCTCTCCTGGTATGCCATGGCGCGCTCGGTGTACTGCTTGTTGAGCCTGTAGTCAGGGTAGAGGTGTACTAGCTTCACCAGGGTCGATATGGCCTTCTGGTACATCTGGATCGCCATGCCATGGGCCCCCTGCGAGTCAAGCCTGATCGCTTCCGACGCGTACTTCTTCGCGTCGTCTTCCAGCTCCTTGGCTGCGACCACGCTCAACTCTCCGAGCCCCCCTCGCCGAGCTTGACCTTCCCCTGGGCCATGAGCGTGAGCATCGCCTGCTCCACCTCGTCTGAGGGTATCTTAAGGACAGAAGACGCGTCGGTTATGTCGACGTTTCCGTTGTGGATGGCCGCATACTGGAGCACCTGCTCCTCCGCCTCGTCAGGATGCGCGCGCGGCGGGTAGAGGGCGCCGAGTATCTGGGACGCGTCATCCTCCTCGTCGTCGCCGGCCTCGAGGAGCGGGGTCCTCTCCTGGAGCTCCGGGGCTTCGCGCTGGATCGCCCGCGGGGAGACCATGAGTGTCCGCTTCATCTCCTCGGCCCTCTCTTCGGCTAGCCTCCTTGCCTGCTCGATGAGCTCTTCGCCGTTGTCGGTCTGGATGTTCAGCTGGATGTCAGGAGACACGTTCCCCATCCCAGCCATGGTCTCGCTGAGGGCGCTGTTGATCTCGTCTGACGCGTGGTCCAGCGAGGGGGCGATCCCCTGGACGGTCTTGTTGACCTTGCGGAGGACCTTGAAGGCCATGCTCATGTGCGACATCACGTCCCCGACCTCAGCTATGCTCTCCAGCCTCAGGACCACCTGGGTCAGGGCGAGCTCGCTGGCATAGACCACCTTCCCCACCTTCCTGAGCTCGGCCCACTCGTTGGCGTAGACGTTCGCCTTGGACTGGTCCTTGGTCTTCATCGCCCTCAGGGTCGTGTCGAAGAGCGTCTTGCGCCTCTGCTCGACCCGGGCCCGGATGCTCTCCAGCTCCTTGCGGTGGTATTCAATCTCCTTGATCGTCGACGTGATCTTCGGCTTGATTGCCTCCTCGCGGCCTATACCCAGTAGCCTCAGAGGTGCACGGGCGGACAAATACGCCGGCTCAGGGGTCGACCCCCATAATCACGGGGTTGGTCAACAAAAGCGATACAATATGGTGAATGTTTGTTTGAACTCTCAGGCCGTCGCCCTGATCGGGGGAGGAGCTAGCCGACGGCGCGCCGGGGCCGCAGGCCTCAGAGGAGGACACGCCGGAACCCAGTTCCCACTCGGGTTGGAGAAAATAAAGGAGCGAGGGCTCCTTCTTAGTAGGAGGCGCCCTCAGTAGAGGTTGTTTCGGCAGACGGGAGAGACGAGGGGATGTCCGGGAACTTCTCGCGCATGCGAGTCTCCGCCACGGCTGAGGCCTCGGCCAAGATTTTCTCGGCGTCCTCGTTGGCGGCTTCGAAGTTGAGGGAGTATCCACCTACTGTCCCTGCGTCCACCAGGATGCTGCTGAGCAGACCAGAGATCTCGCCGATCTCGTTCTCGGCTTCCGGCAACACGCCCACCAAGCCTTGCTTGACGTTGCGTATCACCGACATGGCCGGTGTCAGGGTGACGACGATGTCGCCCAGTTCCGTGATGGTGTTGAGTCTGAGCACTATCTGCTCCAGAGCGAGCTTGGCCTGGGTGACCATCTTGTTCATCTTTCTGATCTCGGCCAGCTCGTTCGCGAAGACGGACGCGTGCTGAGTGTCGTGTTTCTGTAGAGAGCTGACGACCTTTGTGAAGATCGAGTTGTCTCTCTCCCTGAGTTTGGTGGATGTGGAGTCGAGTTTGGCTACTTGGACTTGGATTTGGCGGACTGCGAGGTCGAGTCTCGGCTTCAGGGGCCCGGGGCTCCTCACGGAATCCTTCACCCGAGTTCCGAAACTCTGGCTGTTTTGCTTTTCCCATTTACCTGCGAACGTGGACATAGGTAGCTTCGAGCCTCAACAGCCCCAAATTCTCTATGTGGGGAGTAGTATAATCTGTTTCACCAACGCATTAACTATTGTTCTTTTTTCTTGACACGCGGTCCGAAGCGAGCTTTTTCTGTCCCCGGGCCGGCGCGGCAGGCGTGAAGGTCGCGGTGCTGTCGGACACCCACGGGAACCTCGAGGCGTTGAGCGCCGTCCTCGGGCAGACGGAAGGGTACGACCTGTACTGCCTGGGGGACTACGTCGACTATGGGGCTCAACCCAACGAAGTGATTGCGGCGCTGAAGGACCGGGGGACGAAAGGAATCGCCGGGAACCACGACGTGGCCGCGCTGACCGGGGACAGGTCCGGGTTCAACGCGAGGGCGGCCATGTCCTCGGTCTGGACGGCGGACCGCCTCACAGAGGAGAGCAGGCGGTACCTCGGGGGGCTCCCCCTTGATCTGAGGGCGGAGATAGGCGGGGCGCAGGCGTACTTCGCCCACGGCAGCCCGGACGACAGGCTGTGGGAGTACGTCGACCCCAGGACCCACCAGGACCTCTTCGGCCACTACCTGGACAGAGCGGGGGCCCGCGCAATCGGACTGGGGCACACGCACGTCCCCTATGCGTGGAAGGAAGGGGAGGGGGTGGTGTTCAACCCCGGCTCCGTGGGGCAGCCCCGTGACGGCGACTGGAGGGCGGCCTTCGCCATCGTCAGCTTCGACGGCGGCCTGGTGGAGGTCGAGGAGAGGAGGGTCGAGTACGACGTACAAGGTGCGGCGAAGAAGATACTGGACGCCGGGCTCCCCGAGCTCTTCGCCCGGAGGCTGCGCACAGGCACCTGAGCCCCCGCCCGCGGGGTTACGGGAAGCCGGGTACGCGGCAGGGCGCAGTGTCCGGACGCGAAGTTATCCTTAAGACCCCCGCCGGGCAGACTTGGGGTGGAAGCCTTGGGGAACAGAGCCGGTGGTTACAAAATTATCCCGACGCGCTAAGAAGCGACCCACACTCAGCCAAGACTACGACTGGAAGAAGATAGAAGCGAAGGTCAGGGGCTTCTATGCGTCCCCCCGGACGAAGGCAAAGGCGGCCAGGGCGGTCTCCAAGAGCAGGCCCATCGGCTACGTCGAAGGGCCGCCGACCCTGAACAACCAGCCCCACGTCGGCCACGTGAGGGGGAGGATGATGAAGGACCTCTGGTACAGGTACCGGACCATGAAGGGGGACAACATAGTGTTCCGCGGGGGGTGGGACACCCAGGGGCTCCCGGTGGAGCTGCAGGCGGAGAAGGAGCTGGGGCTGTCAGGGAACAAGTGGGAGGACCTGGAGAAGGTGGGGGTCGACAAGCTGGTCGCCGAATGCAAGCGCATCATAGGCCGATACAGGGCCGACTGGGACGAGGCCGACGCGCTCCTGGGGCTGATGCTGGACCGCGAGCGTGCCTACATGACCTATCGGGACGGGTACATAGAGCGAGAGTGGTCATACCTGGAAAAGGCGTGGAAGAGCGGGCTGCTGGGGGAGGGGTTCAAGGTGGTCCCCTACTGCCCGAAGTGCCAGACCGCCCTCAGCGCCGGGGAGGTGAGCCTAGGCGGGTACGAGAAGCTGGACGACCCGAGCCTCTACTACAAGGTGAAGGCCGAGGACGGGGCATACCTCGTCCTCTGGACCACCATGCCGTTCACCGTCGTCACCGACGAGCTGGTGGGGGTCAAGCCCGGGTCGGAGTACGAGTACGTGGCGGCGGGGGACGAGGTCTGGGTGGTCAACGCCGAGAGGAAGGACGCCCTGGCCAAGGAGCTGGGGGTGGAGTTCGGCGAGACGAAGAAGCGGGTGAGGGGGGAGGAGCTCGAGGGGCTGCGCTACGAGCACCCGCTGCTCGACATCATACCCGGGCTGGGCAGGCTGAAGCTCAGCGGCGCGGTGCACAGGGTGGTGGCCGAGGAGTACGTGGACGTGACCACGGGGACCGGCCTGGTGCACATGTCCCCGGCAAACGGCGAGGAGGACTTCGCCGTGGCCCAGAAGAGGGGCGCCCCGGTCTTCGCCCCCTTCGACGACAGGGTGAGGTTCACCCAGGAGGCAGGGAGGTTCTCCGGGCTCTTCGCCAGGGACGCGGACCAGGCTGTGATAGACGAGCTGAGGTCCAGGGGCGCCGTCGTGGCGGCAGGGAGGATAGTCCACGACTACCCCGTCTGCTGGAGGTCGGATGACAGGCTCGTGTGGCTCGCAAGGCGCGAGTACTTCTACTGGGTGGACAGGATCAGGGCTGACGTCGTGAAGGCGGCCGAGAAGGTCGAGTACTTCTTTGAAGGGCCGAAGAACAGGTTCCTGGCCGGGCTGGCCGAGTCCCCGGCGTGGTGCGTGACCAGAGAGAGAGTCTGGGGGACCCCGCTCCCCATATGGGTCTGTGAAGTCTGCGGCGAGAAGGCAGGGGCGTTCTCCAGGAAGGCGATCGTGGCCCAGGCGGCGGAGCTCCCCGACGGGCCGAAGTTCGAGCTCCACCGTCCCTGGATGGACAGGGTCGTCCTCCGGTGCCCGAAGTGCGGCGGGAGGGCGAAGCGGGAGCCCTATGTCCTGGACACCTGGCACAACAGCGGGGCCGCGCCCTACTCCTCGTTCACCGACAGGGAGTTCGACGAGCTCGTCCCCGTCGAGTTCCTCACCGAGGCCATAGACCAGACCAGGGGATGGGCCTACACGCTGCTCCTCCTGAACGTGATCCGGACGGGCAAGCCGGCGGCCCCCTACAAGGCGTTCCTTTTCCAGGGGCACGTCCTAGACGAAAACGGCCAGAAGATGAGCAAGCGGCTGGGGAACGTGGTGCAGGGGCTGGACCTCCTCCGCAACAACTCGGTGGACGTCGCCAGGTTCTATGTCCTGGCCAAGGCGTCCCCGGAGGACTCGGTCAACTTCGACCAGAAGGAGATGGCAGGGAGGGCATACCAGGTGATGAACACACTCTATCACCTGCACCTGTACCTCCAGCAGAACGGAGCCGTTGACGGCTACGCGCCGGAGAAGCACAGCCTGGCCTGGGCGGCCAGGAGGAAGGCCCTCACCCTGGTGGACAGGTGGCTGCTGCAGAAGCTGGACCAGGCGCAGCGTGACGTGGAGCGGTGCTACTCGACCGGGAGGTACAACGAGGCGGCGAAGAGCCTCGAGGAGCTGGTGATCACCCACCTCAGCCAGACCTACGTCAGGCTGGTGAGGAGCGAGCTGTGGGACGACGACCCCCGGGGGGTCGGGAGGCGCCTCGCGGTCTACGCGGTCCTGGGGCACGCGCTCAGGAGGGCCGACGAGCTGCTCCACCCCATGGTCCCCTTCGCGACCGAGTACCTCTACCAGGAGCTGTTCGATGGGGGGAAGTGGGAGACCCCGGTCCTGGCCAAAGGGATGGGGAAGGTCGCCGGGCGGAGCTCGAAGAAGGCCGAGGAGGTCGTGGACTTTTCGCTCAAGGTCGAAGAGGCGTGCAACTCGGCCAGGGCCAGGGCCAAGCTCAAGCGGCGGTGGCCCCTCAGGGCGGCGGAGCTGCTGGTGCAGCCCGCGGCGGAAGGGGTCGCCAGGCGGGCGAAGGGGACCGTGTCCCTGCTCTGCAACGTGAGGGGGGTCGCAGTGGCGACGGAGCCTGAGGGGTTCCCGGCGTCCTTCGTCCTCAGGGCGAACACCTCGAGGGTTGGCGCACTGTTCAAGGAGAGGACCAGGGAGGTCCTCGCTGGGATCGGGCCCCTGGAAGGGAAGGAGGCCCTCGGAGCCTACTTCTCGGGGAGGCCGGTCAGGGTCGGGTCGTTCGACGTCCCTCTTTCGGTCTACGAGCTGACGGTCACCCCCGCAGAGGGGTTCGAGGTGGCTGAGAAGGGAGGGGTGTTCGTCGCCCTCCCCAAGGTGAGGGACAGGAAGCTGGTGGCCGAAGGCCTCGTGAGGGACCTGGCGAGGAGGCTGCAGGCCCTCAGGAAGGAGAAGGGGTTCGTCCCGACCGCGATGCTCAGGTCGGCGTCGGTGGCCGGGCTGGAGCCCGAGGACCTGGAGTTCGTCGAGCCCCTGAAGGATGAGCTGGCGTACCTGGTGAGGGCGAAAAGGGTGAGCCTGTCCGCGGAGAGGTCCGGGAAGGGCTGGTCTGAGACGGAGCTGGACGGGAGGCCCCTCTACCTCAAGGTCGGCTAGGTCGGAGAAGTCGACGCCTCTTCTTTCTTTATCCAGGTGAACCTGATGCTGAGCCAGTAGCGCAGCAGGAAGGCTACGGCTATGCCGAAGAGGTTCGAGACGGCGTAGTTGATCCCCAGGTAGGCGGTGAACGCGTAGAGGATCGTCAGGTTGACGACGAGCCCGATCACCATCAAGGCGTTGAACTTCAGCAGGCGCACCGCGATGTGCCCATGGCGCCGGTCCCTGAAGGTCCAGTAGTCGTTGAGGAAGAAGTTCGAGAGGATAGAGGCTTCGATGGCCACCGCGTCGGCGTGGAGGTAGAACACCCGCTCGTAGACCAACGCGAGGAGGAGCCCTTCGTTGACCAGCACCCCTGAGAGCCCCACCACGTTGAACTTGATGAAGTTCAGCCAGTAGCTCAGTCTCAGAATCTTCTTGAGGTCCATTGTGTCATCATGCCGCGGCCGCGAGCAATGCGGCGAGCCCTGATTACGGATTATTTAACAGGCTCAGACGTCGAAGTCAGATAGGGACGACTGATAGGCGGCCAGGGGCCTCGCGGAGAATCCGAGGCTCCTGAGGTCCTGGGCGAACTCTGCGGCGAACCCGTGCACCGTGTAGACCATCTCTGGGGACACGGCCTTGACGAGGCCGATCAGCTCCTGGTAGTCGCAGTGGTCGCTGAGGGGGAAGGAGTAGTCGGCTCCCATGGTGAACTTGTACCCCTGGCCCAGCGCCCAGCCGCTGAAGGCCACGACTATGGCGCCGTGCTTCTTCTTCAGGTGGGAAATCATCCTGCTCCTGCCGCTCGCCATGGGGCTGATCATCAGCCACGGGCCCCGGGGGAGGGTGTCCAGGTCCTTGGACGGGTCGAAGGTCGTTCCCCGCTTCAGGGGGACGCCGTGGTCGATGTGGATGCGGTTCATCGCCGCCACCTTTTCGTGGTATATCATCGGCTCCCAGCTGGAGAAGAAGTAGGAGAGGAGCTGGGCCTTCCCCAGGGGGTAGCCCATCAGTACCACGGGGTTCCCCCTGTCGTAGGCCGAGGCGATCAGCGAGTTGACGTCCTTCACCAGCTTCGCCGTGGGAGGGAACACGTACTCCGGCGTGCCGTAGGTGGTCTCCATCACCAGGACACGCGCCCCGCGCGTCCTGCACTTGCCGAGGAAGGCCCTTGTCCTGCCTGATGCGTCGCCGGTGTAGTAGACCTCGTCTGCTATCCTTATGGCCCTGGACCCGAGTATGTGCCCCGAGTCCAGCAGCTCGACCCCCTCCACGGCGTCGGTGGTCTCTCCCAGGTCGAACCCCCTCGCCCTGGCCAGCTCCCCGGTGACCGACGACGCGATGATCCTCTCGTTCTTCGACGGGGCGTGCATGTGGTCTAAGTGGGCATGGGAGACGAAGGTGTAGTCAGCCCTGACTCGAGAGTGGGGGTCGAGGACGTAGCGCCTCCCCTCCAGGTCGACTTGGATGCCGCCGTTGGCGGTCACGGATGCGCCCCCCAAGATGCGAAGCACGACCGTTCGGGCTGGATTTAAGGTGTAGAGAGCCTGTACGCCTTCCAGCCCGCAGGCCCGACGGAGGCTTCGAAGCTCATCGCTGTCGAGACGCGGACGGTCCCGACCTTCGTCCATGAGCCCCGGGCAGGGTCGAGCTCCTCCAGGGGAGTGCTGAGCCGCCGCGCCAGCTCCGCGGCCCTGGGAGCGACGGTGACGGACACCCTCGCGGGCGCAGAAGAGACGTTCCCGAGGCAGACCACCTGGCCTGGGGTGTGGAAGGAGATGCCGCGGACCGAGCGGTTCCCGGACTCGACGCGGTCCCAGCCTGAGAAGCGGCCGCCCCCCTTCGACTCGAGCTTCCCCCCGCCGAGGAACAGGTGACCCTTCCCGCCCCCCCTGCCTACGAAGGCTGCCGAGTCCCCTCCGGCCCAGAAGCCTGCAGTCAGGACCCAATCGAAGGCCGAAACGGCGGGCGGGGCGACCGCGTCCTTCTCGGCGCCCTGGGGGAGGCCAAGCTCGCCTTCGACGAGGCACTGGAGGAACCTGGCAGCGGCGACAGGGTCCGGGGCTTCGCCGTGGGCCTCTTTGGCGTCGGCGTCAATCCAGGATGGGAAGGAACCGGGAGGGGCTCCGAGCTTCAGCGAGTCGTCGGCGACCGCCCTGGCCACCTTCGCGACGGCGAGCCCTCCGACCCCTGCCAACCCCACACGGTAGCAGAGGAGGGCGTGGGCCAGCGTGACCCTGGTCCATACGCCGCCGAGCTGGCCGTCGCCGTAGGAGCTGTTGAAGTACATCAGGTTCGAAGTGGGGACGGTCCTGGGTCCGTATGGGGTGTCGAAGTCCCTTTCGAGGAGCCTGTGGACGGCGGCCTGCTCTGCCGAGCCCATGAACGCGTGGCGGTAGGCCGCGACCGCCATGTCCGCTGTCTCGTCGGGCCTCAGTCGCCCGGCTGAGTCGCGGCAGAGCGAAATGAACCCCCTTTCGTCCAGGAGCTTCCTCCTCACGTGGTCGGAGATCAGCTTCGAGCGCTCGAGGAACTTGCCCGCGTCGCCTGGCTTCGACGTCGCGCGGGCCGCCAGGGAGGCGGCCTCGAGGGCCCCGGCGGCGGCCAGGGACACCTCGGGGAGCTCGTGGGTCGGATACCCCCTCCCCAGGCGCCTCCGCCACCCCTGGGGGAGGGCTGGGTCCGTGGCTACCGTGGCTTCCTTCGACGACGCCAGAAGGAAGGCGGCCAGCTTCTTGAGGAAAGGGTATGACGACCTTGACGCCTTCCTGTCCTGGCCCAGCAGCAGGGCGTAGGACGCGGCCTGGAGGAACACTGCGGTCTCGAGGACCCCGGGCCGGGCCCGGTCCAGGGAGTGTGGGAGTGAGCCGTCCCTGCGCGCCAGCGACTTGGTCTCTGACGTCACCGCGGAGGCTAGCTTCGGCTCGAAGTAGGTGAGCGCCCGCAGCGACTCGTACCTGTCGAGCAGGTCGTCCGCCCAGGGGGCGGTCCTGAGTGCCTCCAGGGCCCAGGCTGCCGCCTCGGCGACAGCGGGGTCCGAGCAGGAGAGCTCGGCTGAAGGAGAGGGGGCGCGGCAGTCGGCGGAGCGGAGCCGGCCGAACTCAGCGAGGGCCTCCTCGAGCTTCCCCGGAGTGTAGATCGACGCGAACTCGACCTCCCTGACCTCCCCCGGCGCGACGTCCAGCTCGTGGACCGACAGGGCGAGGACCTGGCCGGACATGCCGGCGGTCCCCTCGGGGACCTCGCCGGACGTCACCGCGTCCAAGGCCCTGGCCCTGCTGGTCGTCATGAAGTACCTCGACGGAGACGGGTGCGCGCCGATCACCCTGGCGGCCGGCGGGTCGGAGATCTCGTCCATGGCGACGTGGCTCTCCCGGTTGAAGGCGTTGACCCCGAGGGAACCCCAGCGGGCGGGGGCCTCGAAGTGGGCCGCAGCGACGTCGCTGACACCGAGCACCCTGAGCCTCACCTGGGAGCGGCCAGAGTTCCTCAGCGTCACCCGCCTGACGAAGCCGGAGGGCCCGGGGAAGAACTCCAGGGACTGGACGACGTCGACTTCGAACATCCTCCCCGCCAGGCTCGCCGCCTTCGGGGCTAGCCTCAGGAGCCAGTCAGGCCTCTGGCCGGGGACGACCACCCCCGCCTGGACCTTGTAGACCCATATCTGCTCGAAGCCGAAGAGCGCGCGCTTCTCCTGCAGCGACTCCAGTGACCTGACCGCCCCGTCGGGGTCCACCAGCAGCCTGCAACCCCCCGAGTAGAGCGAGAAGGGGCGCCTCAGGGCCGAGGACCTGAAACCGGCGGACCTGGAGACCGATTCGGCTGTCGCAGCCACGCCTGGGACAGGGTCGACGGCGGATAATATCAGGAGGATTTACTGGATTTGAGCTTCGAGAGACCTTCCGTTAACCCCTCTGCGCCCTCTTCGCCCTCTTCCACCTGGTCCCCCCGGGGGTGTCTTCGACGACGACCCCGGCGGCGAGGAGCTCCGCCCTCAGCCTGTCTGACTCGGGGAAGTCACGCCTCTTCCTGGCCTCCTCCCTGGCCCTGACCAGCCTCGCGAGCTCCGGCTCCAGGTCCTCCTCCCCGAACTCGAGGATCCCGAGGACAGAGTCCGCCTTCGCCAGGGCGTCCAGCGCGGCCCGCGCCCCGGCCTCGCCGACCTCCCCCGAGTCGATCATCACGTTCATCTCCTTGGTGAAGGTCAGCATGGCGGCCAGGGCCCGGGGGGTGTCCAGGTCGTCGTCCATGGCCGCCTCGAAGCCTGCGAGGAATCCCCCCACCGCCCCCGGGACGCGCTTCGCCCCTCCCCTGACGGCCCTCAGCCTGGACAGCAGCTCCTGCAGCCGCGTCCGCTGGGACTTCGCCTGGGCCAGGGCCGCGTCGGTGAGGTCAGCCTGGTCCCTGTATCGCGCCGAGAGCAGGAACGCGCGTATCGTCAGCGGGTCCCACCCCCGCGCGGTCAGCTCCCTGAGGGTGACCAAGTTCCCGCTTGACTTGTGCATCTCCTCGCCGCGGACGTTGAGAAAGGCGGAGTGGATCCAGTAGTTGACGAACTTCTTCCCCGTGGCGGCCTCTGACTGGGCGATCTCGTTCTCGTGGTGGGGGAACCTCAGGTCCATCCCCCCGGTGTGGATGTCGAAGGTCTCCCCGAGGTACTTCATCGACATCGCGGAGCACTCGACGCTCCAGCCGGGGCGCCCCCTGCCGAACTCGGACTCCCAGAAGACGTCGCCGTCGTCTGGCTCCCGGGCCTTCCAGAGGGCGAAGTCGGCGGCCTCGTTCTTCTCCTCGTAGTGGTCGCTGGAGACCCTCCCTGCCGGCCTGAGGGAGTTGAGCTTCACCCCCGAGAGGGCGCCGTAGTCCTTGAACTTCGACACGTCGAAGTAGACCGAGCCGTCAGGGGCCCGGTAGGCGTACCCCTTCTCGTGCAGGGCATGGACGAGGGCGAGTATCTCGCTGAGGTGCTCCGTCGCCTTCGGCATCGCCTCCACCGGTTCGATGTTGAGCGAAGCCAGGTCCTCTAAGAAGGCGGCCGTGTAGAACCCCGTGAGCTCCCTCAGGGAATTGCCCGCCTGGGCCATCCCCCTGATTATCTTGTCCTCCACGTCCGTGATGTTCATCACCGATGTGACCTTGTACCCCTTGAACTTCAGGTGGCGCCTGAGCACGTCGTAGAAGACGAAGGTCCTGAAGTTCCCGACGTGGGCGTAGTTCCAGACCGTCGGGCCGCAGTTGTATATCCTGACCTCCCCGTCCCTGATGGGCCTGAACTCCTGCAGTTCGCGCCCGAGGCTGTTGAAGAGCCGGAGCAAGGTCGGTGGAGCCTCTCCGCCGTTGAGATAAAAGGTGGAGGCCGTCCGAGTGGAAGCCTCCGCCGCTACGTGGGACGCGAGGGGAGGCCGGGGGCCATCGCGCAGACTTTGCCTGCAGAGCGTGCGCCGCGGCCGGTAAAATAAAAGGAACGGGAGACTAGAACTACTTCAGCTTGCCAATCCTGAAGATGGCCTTGCCGCACGAGGCACAGGTGCCCTTGATGGCGGGACGACCGTTCTTCAGTTTGATTTGCTTGGGATTCTTGATCTCCCGATTTTTCTTCTTTTCGTAGACGCAGTATCCTGTTACCACTGCGATTGCCTCGGCAACCAATCAGAGCAGTTTGCTATATAAACCTGAGCCAACGGGGCTCAAATTGAGGTTTTTTCAGTTCTGGGGCGGTTTTGGCGGCGATTTGGGATTCCAACGCCTAGGTACCGAAGCGGAAGCGTTCCAGATTATTCAGGAATCAGGGCCTATGGGAGCGTCTTACCGTCTCGCATTTCTGATTTCGGCAATCGCGGCGCGGCTCATAGGAAGGAGCCGCCGGGCTCGCCCTTGGGGCCGAGCCGATTTTGAACCAAGGGACGAGATTCTCGCCTCGCGGCTCCGGCAGGGGCAGATTCCAAACGCTGCGATTCGATTTTAGGAGCGTCAGAAAAGGGGCGTGCCGCAGTTGTCCAGTACGATGCAGAGTCCGCGGGCGTTCGGGTCGCTGGTCATCGCGAGGATTGTCTATGCGATCAACTGGGTCAACGTCGGCGCGATATTCTATCTGATGGGCCCGGACCTGCACGCCGGGGTCCCGGGGCTCGGGCTCGTCACAGCCACGTTCTACCTCGGGCTCGGACTGCTGCAGGTCCCGGGGGGGATCCTCGCCGCGAAGTGGGGACCAAAGAGGGTGGTCGTCCTGGGGATATTCCTCTCTTCGGCTTCGGCGCTCGCGACGTCCTTCGCGTCCAGCGTCGTCGAGGTCGCCGTCCTCAGGTTCATCGTGGGTTGTGGGATGGCTTTCGTCTTCGCGCCTGCGACGATAATCATAGCGCGCCTCCTCCGCGGGGGGAAGTCCGGGATGGGGGTCGGCGTGATGAACTCGACCTTCGACCTGGGAGGGATCGTCGGGATCTTCGGGTGGGTGGTGCTGGCGTCCGTGACAGGGTGGAGACCGAGCCTCATGATGTCCGGGGTCCTGGGCCTGGCGACCGGGGCCATGGTGATCCTCTTCGTCCCTGCCGCCGGAGCGGCGAAGACGCCCAGGGTCGACAGAAAGGCCCTCGCCGCCGTGATGTGGGACAGGCAGCTCGTCCTCCTGGGGCTCGGGACGATCGGCTTCGGGATAGCGGCCACGGTCATCGCCGGGTTCATGACGCTCTACGGGGTCAAGTCGCTGGGGGCCTCCGGCGCCCTGGCCAGCGGCGCGACGTCCTTCGTGTACGTCGTCCCGATATTCGCTTCGCTCTGGGGAGGGCGCGCCTTCGACATCCTCACAAGGCACAGGATGGTGATGGTCGCGTCTCTGGTCGGGAGTGCGGCCGCCCTCGCGCTGGGGGCCTACCCCTCCCTGCTTGCGGCGGCGGCCTGCTCCGCCCTGGCCGGCCTGGTCTCCGGGGTCGGGTACACCTTCGCATTCGCGGGGGCGAGAGAGCTCAACAGGGCGGGGAAGGAGTACGAGAGCCTGGCGATCGCCTGGGTCAACAGCCTCTCGCTTACCGGGTCGTTCTTGCCGCCGATCTTCTTCTCCTACGTGGTCGACGCCTACGGGTACCAGGCCGGGTGGATCTGGTCCGGCGTCCTCACCCTGGCCTTCGTGGCGCCCGTCCTGCTCATGGTGGAGAGCTGGCGGGCTAGAGCGGCGTAGCGATTATCTCGTCGCCCTTCTGCACGTTGACTTCGAGCCCGGCGAGGCCTATCTCTTTGATCTCGGGGACCGGTATCCCCAGCTCCTCTATCTTCGACCTGTGACGGGATATGGCCTTCATCCAGGCTTCGGAGCGGTCCTCCGCCTTGGGGACCCCCAGCCCGGACTTGGCGGCCAGCTCCTCGAGCTTCTGGTCGTACTCGAAGAAGTCCTCCGGGAGCTTCCAGAAGTCGCTCATCGGCCTGAAGAGGAGCGGAGAGAGATAGATGAAGCCGTGCTTGAGCTGCCTCGATATCATGGCCTTGTCTTCCTTGCTCATCCTCTCTGCGAGGCGTTCCAGCATCGCCAGGGTCCCGGTGAGGTGCCTGGACTCGTCCCTGGTTATGTTCTTGAAAGCGGCCGCGTAGACCTTGTTGGTGGACCTCTCCCCCACCTCCTTGAAGATCAGCTGGGCGCCTATCTCGGCGAAGAAGAAGCTGGAGAATATCAGCTCCAGCGGATACTTCCCCCACGCCTGGTTGAAGGCGCTCCAGTAGCGCGCCCCGTTCTCGTATAGGGCCATGATGTTCCGGTGCGCCTTCTCCTCGAGCGTGGACTTGGGCTTGAACTTGTAGGGGAAGTTGGGACAGACCCGCGCGCAGGCCCTGCGGCAGACCTCGTCATGCCTGCACTCATCGAAGGCGACGGCCGACAGGAACTTCTTGGTCGGGTCCTCGAACTGGTGGGTCGCGGCCTGGACGGCGGCGGCGCCGAAGGCGCCTATCCCCGACTTCTCGAAGAGCGCGAGCTTGGACAGCCAGTATGCCTGGGCCACCCCCTCATCGGAGGAGTAGTTCTTCGCGTCGCACTCGTCCCAGGGGAGGTCGGCCGGGCCCCAGTTCTGCGGGAACCAGAGGTCGTAGGTCCTCAGGAGGGTCTCTGAGACCACGTCCCAGTTCCCCGGGAAGACGTTCCCTTCGTCTTTGCCCATGGCGCCATGTAGCCGGGCCGCGCTATTTACTCTTGCCCCGACGGACGGCTCCCCGGGCCGCGCCTGTGTAACGCATAATTATCGTCCGCGAGGAGGCGCCCTCGCGGTGGGGTGGCGGAGCGGTTACGCGTGCGCCTGCAGTCGCTGAACCGTCAGTGAGCGCATTCACATGGGTCCGAAAGTGGGAACGCCACCGGTGATCCCATCCCCACCTGTTTCTCTCCGTGGAGCGCCGGCCGGCCGCAGGAGGCGTCCACCGGGGTCGCTGTCATGGCCCCGCGTCCGTCTGTCAAGGTCGGCTGCCTGCTCAGCAGAAGGGGCCTTCGCGCACCAGGACGGCGGCGGCTAGCTTCAACGCAGACGTACTGCCGCAGGACGCTTGACGGCCCACGCTTGGTAGCATGGCTTCTGAGCGGCATAGAGAACAGCGACTGCTGGCGCCCTTCCGCGGCATCTCAGCCCGGCGAGGGGAGTGCTCCCTGCGGCCCCTAGACGAAGATCGCGAAGAGGACTATCGCAGAGATGAACACTATGGAGATGGTGTTCAGCACCTTGATCAGCGAGTTGATGGCCGGGCCGGCGGTGTCCTTGAACGGGTCGCCGACCGTGTCCCCCATCACGGCCGCCGCGTGGGCCGGCGTCTTCTTCCCGCCGAAGTTGCCGAGCTCGATGTACTTCTTCGCGTTGTCCCAGGCCGCGCCGCCGTTGGTCATCATGAAGGCCAGGAACACCCCGGACGCGACGCTGCCGATGAGGAGGCCTCCGAGGGCCAGGGGCCCGAGTATGAACCCTACCACCAGCGGCGTGGCCACTGCGAGCAGGGCGGGCTTTGCGAGCTCCCTGATGGCCGCCGTGGTGCTGATTCCAACGCACTTGGCGTAATCTGGCTTCGCCGTCCCCTCCATGATCCCGGGGATCTCTTTGAACTGGCGCCTGACCTCGTTCACCATCTTGATGGCCGCGCGGCCGACCGCCTGGATGAGGAAGCTGGAGAAGTAGAACGGCAGGAGCGCCCCTATGAAGATGCCTATCACCACCCTCGGGTCGCTCAGGGCGAAGGTGAGGCTAGCCCCCTGGGCGAGACCGTACTTCGCGAAGAGGTTGTGCTGGGCGATGAGCTTGTTCGCCTCGTCCTGGAACGCGAAGAAGAGCGCCACGGCCGCCAGTGCCGCGGACATCACGGCGAACGCCTTCGTCGTGGCCTTGGTGGTGTTCCCGACGGCGTCGAGCTCGTCGGTGACCTCCCTGACCCCCGCCTCAAGGCCTGCCATCTCGACGATGCCGTTGGCGTTGTCTGTGATGGGCCCGAAGGAGTCGATCGACATTATCACGCCGGTGAGAGAAAGCTCCGCCATGGCTGCGACCGCCGTGCTGTAGACCCCGACCAGGATCCTCGACGACTCGGCTACGCTCGCGGGGGTTGCGTAGTAGCCTATGAAGTAGGACACCAGTATCGCGAGCACCAGGACCATCGCCGACGGGGCCGTGCTCTGGAGCCCGGTCGAGAACCCGGCGAGGAAGTTCGTCGCTGCGCCGGTCTGGCTGGCCTCGGCCACGAACTTCACGGGTCTGTAGTTGTAGGAGGTGAAGTAGTCGGCGACCCTTTCGATGGCCACCACGACGACTATGCCGACGATCGCGCTGGCCAGGAGCGACCACCCCAGGACGCTACCCTTGAAGACGTACTCGCTGGCGACCGCGTCTATCGCCACGGCGATGACCCCGGAGATGAGCAGCGAGGTGTTCAGGGCGCCCATGGGGTTCTTCGAGATGCTCTTCCTGATGTAGAAGCCGCCGAGTATCGACCCGACGATCCCCGACGCGCCGAGGAGGAGCGGGAACGCGAAGAGCTGGTTGGCGGTCATGAGCGAAGCCAGCGACCCGAACGCGGAGCTCCCCGACGTGATGAGGGCCGCGAGTATCAGGACCGCGACGGAGATGACCACGAAGGACTCGTAGATGTCTGCGCCCATCCCGGCGCAGTCGCCGACGTTGTCCCCCACGTTGTCTGCGATGACGGCGGGGTTGCGCGGGTCGTCCTCGGGGATCCCGGCCTCAGTCTTCCCCACCAGGTCGGCCCCGACGTCTGCCGCCTTGGTGTAGATCCCTCCGGAGACCCTCATGAACATCGCGATCAGAGAGGCGCCGAAGCCGAGCCCGGCGAGGATCGCCGGGGTGGCCACTATGGCGCTCTGGAACACTATGTAGAAGAGCGAGACGCCGAGCAGCCCGAAGCCCACCACGGCCATGCCCATGACCCCGCCCCCTCGGAATGCGACGGTCAGCGCGCTGCCGAGGCCTTTCCGCGCAGCCTCCGCGGTCCGCGAGCTGGTCCTGACCGTCATGGCCATGCCGACGTAGCCTGCCAGGGCCGAGAGGAACGCCCCCACCAGGAACCCGGCAGCTGTCGCCCCGTTGGTCTTCAGGGGGAGGTCGATGAACACGTAGATCAGCACCGCGATCACCGCTGCGATGGGCGTGATCACCCTGTACTCCCTGTTGAGGAACTCGTCGGCGCCCTGCCTGACAGCGGTGGCTATCTCGACCATCCTGGCGTTCCCGGGGTCATGCCTCCTGACCGAGTAGACGAGGTACAGCGCATAGATCAGTGCGACCGCGGAGCCGCCGACCGCGAGGTAGCCGTAGTCGAAAGCCAATCGAACGGTGCGCCTTTGAAGTTCCCTTTAAAAGAATTGAGGGCGCTACCGTCTTCCGCGCTTCGTCATGGCGTAGGAGGCTATGAAAGGGAGGACCGTCGTCACCTCGGCGTCGATGCTGGCCTGCCTCGCGCTGACCTTCACCTTCCCCCAGGACACCGCCTCCCTGATGCGGGCTCCGCTGAGGGACCCGTCCGTCTCCTGGGCCGTGGAGACGTAGCACGCCCAGTCAAGGCCGCCCCTGAACTGGGCCCACCAGATCGTGTGGTGCTTTGAGATCCCCCCTCCCAGGACGAGGGCCCCGGTCTCCTTCGCGTCCGAGAACATGTCAGAGAGGCGGCGCTCGTCCCCGAGGAGGTCCAGCTGGAAGTCCCTGTGGCTCTCTGCGAACAGCCATGCCTGGCTCCCCACCGCCCCGTCGGTGATCCCAGGGACGAAGACAGGCACCCCCTTCTTCTGCGCCCAGTAGAGCAGCGACCGCTCGGAAGCGAGGTCTTTGCCTATCTCTGCGGCGAGCTCCTCGGTGGTGACAGACCGCTTCCTGTCGTAGACGCGGCCGAGGAGGGGCTGCATCCGCCTCTCGATCAGCGGGCCGTAGTCCTCCAGCGGGACCAGGACGTTCCCCAGCCGGTGATAGCCGGCCTTCTTCAAACGTGCGTCGTCCATGTCGAAGCTCCCGACGTAGTAGTCCCCGAGGGTCCGGGCTATGTCGTGGTCCAGGGTGCCGCAGGTCGTGATTATCGCGTCCACCAGCCCCGCCTTCACCAGGTCGATCAGGACCCCCCTGAGGCCCGTGGCTACGATAGCGGCAGGGAAGGAGAGGAACTTGGTGCACCCCTCCCTGGAGCACATGGCCTTGAATGTAGAAGCGACGTCGAAGAGGCTCCGCCCCATGAAGCCTCCTCCCTGGCCCATCCCATCCAGCAGAGAGGCCAGGTCGGGGGAGGCGGAGACGTGATAGTCCCGGACCTTCTCCAGCCCTTGGATCCTGGTCATCGGTGGTTCCGCCGGGGCTTGCGATTTTAACCGTTCTGTGGCCAGTTTCGGAGCGCGAGTCCCTCTCCGCGCGGCCCCGCTCCGCCCCGACGTCCTCGGGCGCCCTCCCAACTGACTTCGGCGCCCCTTCGGCGAGATGCCGCCAGTCCTCCGGTGGAACACATGCAGTCTCTTGAAACTCAGTCGTGCCCCGACTGCTCAGTGCCGCTGCTGGACGCCGGGGACGAGCTCGCCTGCCCGAGCTGCGGGGTGGTGAAAGAGAAGGCGGCGACCTGCACAGCGACCGGCTCGCAGCCGGATCAGCGCTACGGCCCGCAGCCCCTGGGGAGCTTCATGGGGACCTTGTGGGGGACGAAGGTCGAGCGCGCGACCAAGGGGATCACTGGCTCGAGCAGGAACTACGGGTATCTGAAGACGGTGTCAGACTTCACGGGGAGGGAGAAGGGACAGGATACGGAGTGCGCGAAGATGATCGAGAGGGTGTCAGAGAAGCTCGCCCTCCCGAAGTTCATCAGCCTTCAGGCCGCGGCGATAGCGAGGAAAGTCCTGGGGTCGGCCCGCACCAAGAGGAGGATGACCGTCGCCGAGGTGTCGGCATACTCGCTGGTGGCAGCATGCAGGATCGATGGGGTGACCTCTTCGAACGTGGGTGAGATACTCGCCGCCCACGCCGTCCTGGGGAGGAGGGTGACCACGTCGTCCATCATCCAGCTCAGCCTGGACTCCCCTGTGAGGACGTTCGCCAAGGGCCCCGAGGACTACCTGACGAGGGTCCTCGGAAGGCTGTCCATGAATCCGAACCTTGACTCGAAGCTCGCGAAGGCCGGAGCAGGGAAGGCAGCCTACTTCAACGCGGTCCGGTCACTCGCACTCGACCTGCTATCGAGCTCCGACAGGGTCGCCATGGCAGGGAGGAGGCCGTGCGCCCTTGCGGCAGCGGCGGTGTACTCCGCTGAGGTGGCCCTGTCGATGGCCGAGTCGAGGGGAAGACGGGTGACCCAGAGGGAGATGGCTGACTGCGCGGGGACGTCGGAGTACACCATCAGGGA
>JAFLZI010000050.1 GCA_029785625.1 Nitrososphaerota archaeon
ACGAGTGGCAGGGGGCCCACGGCTTTAGGAAATTCTTCAAGAGCCAAGCCGAGCGGCACATGAAAAGCCTTCATGTCGAAATCATTCTGGGGCATAACGTGGGCTTGGCTGAAAACTATTACCGCCCGTCCGAAGACGACCTTCTTACCGATTACCTGAAGGCAGCCCCTGACCTGACGATATTAGAAAGCCCGGCGACCGTGCCGAGTGAAGACGTTGAGACTTTGAAGACGCGAGTAAAGACCCTGGAGGATGAAATCAGGGAGATTCGTAAACTCGCGCTGAAGGCCCTGGATTCACTCCCCAATTCCGCGGAATAGAAATACCTCCGGCCTAAAGACCCCCTATATGGGGAGAAATCACCTGATATGGGCGCCTGACCCTGTTTACAGCAAGCTTGTGAAGCTCAGGGGGGAACTCGGTTATCCCACCTTCGGGGCTCTCATTAATGCCCTGGCCTTAGAACATGACGGGGGCGGCGTTGAGAAGGCCGCGTTGCCGCTGGTCATGGCTGACAGCCGTCCTTTCGTCGTGACAGGCCCCAGCGGGTGCGGGAAGACGACTTTTGCCCAACAGGTCTTAACCGCTTGGAGTGGCCCCGCCCTGGTTCTCGACGCCAGCAACGAATATCCGGAACTCCCTTCGATTAAGGACAGCCGTGACCTCGACCTAAACACGGCAGGTAAATTCCGAATCGTGGGCTCGCCCAACGTGGATTATGCACAGCTTGAGGCGTCATATCTCTTCCGTGACCTTCAGGTTCGGCGGTCAGACTCGGCCCTCAGCCGTTGGCTTATCATCGTTGAGGAGGCGCACCGATTCGCTAACGATGCTGGGTTGAAGGCCCTTCTACTCGAAGGCAGGAAATCAATCGGTAAGCTGCTCGTCCTATCTGCCGACCCGACGCCCTGGGCTCAGGTGGCGCCTATAGTAAGGCCATGACACGGTGCGCCTCACGACAAATGCGCGGAATACTTAAGCAACTGAAGGCTCTCCGCTGCCGTGAGCGAGAATCACGGAAATCCGGGGGCTTTGGCGGTGGCGATCCTGGGCGCACCGCAAGACCAGCGGGCGGTTGAGACGATTTTGGAAAAGGCGGGCGTCGAAATCATCCATCGTCATACACGGACACAGCCGAATGTGCGTGGCACGGTTGAGCTGACGGTGCGCCTCCCCAACACGATAAGAGGGCGTTAATCACATGGTAGAAATCCGTCCAGGCCAGGGCGCGGGCGACACCACGACGGGGCTCCCGCCGGGAGCGAACCCCGGCGCTCAGTCAGGCCCCGGCACTCCGTCCTCACAGAATCAACCCGGCCCAAGCCAGACTCCTAACGTCGGCTCGTTCAACGGCGTCCCTCTTTATCGTGGGGGCAGCTTCACCGCGCCGCCCCCTTCGGCGGTCGCAAACTCCCCTACATCGAACCCTACTAACCTGACTCAGAACGCCCCACCGAACCCGAACCTCGAATCCAGCCTGCCGCCTACGCAAGCGCCCACGACCTTCACCAATTTACAGACGCAGCAGTATCAGCTTCAGCAGCAGAGCCAACAGCTCCAAAGCCAGGAGGCTATCGTGTCAGGGGACATCAGCGCCTTTAACAGCGTCGCCGCCAACTATCAGAAGAGCTTACAGGAATGGGACGCCATGTCTCCGCTTCAGCAGCGGGAGAACCAGGGCCTCTATGGCTCCCTTAAGGGCACCTACGCGTGGCTGACCCAGCGCGACGCGTTCATAGGGAACGAAGAGGCGAAACTTTCCGCGTCCATCGGCGCGTTCAACACGGAAGTAACGGATTTTAACGCGGGCGAGCGGGGCTCTTTCAATCAGGAACGTGGTTTCGGGCGATTCATGGGCCTCTCTAATTTCAACATCCCGGCCTCACCCAAGAACGCACCCCCGGGCTACGCGAACCAGCAGGCAGCGGTCAGCATAGGCGCGGTCAACATCGAAGAGATGCAGTCAGGCGCGTTGCCGTCCATGGGCGCACCCATCGGAGGGGGCGGCCCTGCCGTCGTGCCGATAGGACGGGGCGCGCCCATCAATCCCTCCCCGTCAGCGGTCGCCATGAGCCAGGGCTTCGACAACGCCATCACCGGCGCGTCTATGGCCGGGTTCAATGACATAGCAGCAGGCTTTTCGGACGCTTTCACCGCCTTCAGCGCATACGCCTACGCCGCCACACACGGGGGTAAGCTCCTCGACCCTAAGCAGATAGATGCCGTCGCCCTGTGGGGGAACCCTGATTCATCAGGCGGCGGCGCGACCTCGCCAGGGGCTCTTTTCAACACCCTCCCTGCCGGGGCCTCTCTCAAACCCCCATCACCCGGCCAAGATACGAACTATTGGAGCGTGGACGCCCCAAACGGACAGACGTGGTATTTCAGCAGCCAGGCACAGGCTAACGCAGCGGTGCAAGGGCTCTCCTACTATTCGGCTAAGAACCCCTTCACAGGTAAGACCTACTACTTTTCTTCAAAGGCGGCGGCGGCAAACGCGGCAAAGGGCTGGAACGGGACTCTGACAGTCGGTCAGGCAGCCCAGAGATTCGGGCAGACGGCGGCCTACATCGTTCCCGGCGGCGCGATCCTTCACGGTTTGGGCGACACGCAGGAGGGGGTCGCCGCGCGGGCTTTCGACGTCGGCGTCGGGTTGCTATGGTTTGTCCCTGGCCTCGGCGAGCTGGGGGAGGGGTTCAACGTCGGCACCCGGCTGGGGATAGGCGCAGGGGTGGGGGGTGCGATAAGCGGCGTCGGGACGGCCCTTCATGGTGGAACGCTCATCCAGGACATCGAGTCGGCGGCGCTGGGGGCCGGGCTTGGTGCGACAGGCGCCTACATCTTGCCGAAGGTCGTCGGTGCGTTCCGTGGTGGCCCTCCAGAACCCGCCCCTCCTGTGACAGAAATCGGCGTAACCCCGGAGGGGGAGACAGTCGTGGGCGACATATTCAACTTCCCTGGGAACGAGATTCACGGCGGGCCTGCCGGGGTAGAAGGCCAGGTAGGGCCTGGGGATGTCATCTCTACGGAACGATGGGGCATAATGGACAACGGCCCGATTAGGGGGTTCAACCGCGTGACCCTCCCCTCTTCCGGTTTCGACCCTGCCGACATAGAGGGCTCGCTGCCCACGGAGCCGGGTTTCCTGGAGTCAGAAGCTCATATCGTGGACGACCCGCTGCGCGGTGAGACTTACATGGAGGGCCCGGCGCCAGGGCAAAGCACCTCGGCCCTGAAAGGACGCCCCTTCCCTTCATACAGGGGCGAACCGAAGATAGACTTCGGCGGTGAAGGCGTCACCCCCAAGCCTGTAAAGACGGGCTTCGGCTATGACCTCGGCAACGGCGCACACACGACTTTCGACGTGTCGTATTATCAGAACCTCGGCAACCCGTCCTTCGATGAATCGTTGTCGGGGCCCGTCACTCCGCCAGATGAAACACCTCCTCCTCGACCTCCCGCACCCGAAATCTCAGGCCCAGAAGTCAACGGGGTGCCTATCGGCGGCGAAAACCCGGAAGGCCTCTTGAAATACTATGAGAACTTCGGGAAGTCAGACGCAGCTAAGACAGACTACTTCGGCAACCAGCAGGGCGCACCGTGGGAAGAGGCGCGGTTCCGTGCCTATGACCGCTTCTATGCCAACCAGAGAACATCGGCCAACCCGGAATACCTCTTCTTGACTACGCCGCCCTCCTATCAGGGCCCCGTCGCTCAGACAAAGACGACACCGATAGAGGGGTTCAACACATTCTCCTCAGTCGCACCCCGGTTTATCACGCAGCCCGTCCAGGAGCAACAACAGGGGCCCGGCAACATCAGCAGCGGCGTCACACTCCTCAAACAGCAGCCCCCTCAGACGATGCTTCAGGACGAGACGTTCAATCAGATTCAGTCTCCCGACTCGCGTTTTAACTTCATCACGGTCCCCTCCTCGACCTGGCTCCAGACGCCTATCAACGTCCAACAGCAACAGCCCACCGAAGAGGAAATCCCGTTCTTGTTCACAGGTGAGTCAGGAGTCTTTGACGTCGGGCCTCAGAACACAAAGCCCGCGAGCGGTTGGCCCTTCCCTGGGGTGCTCATCCCGTTGAGCGGCAGGCGCCCCGGCAGAAAAGGAGGGAGCGGATTCGATTACAACCTGAAGGTGCATGACCTCGGCGACCTCCTCTCGCTCGGCTCAGGGAAAAGCAAGCGCAAGAACCCCTTTGCGCTCTGAGGCATAGAAGATGAAGCGCCTTTCCGCTCTCCTGATAGGGACGCTCCTGGCCTTCTCGTTCATGGGGTTGGCGATCCTGCCGCCTGCCGTCCATGCGGCAGGGGGCGCGGCCAACATCTATGCCCAGGGCTCCAATAGCTGCGTTTTGACCGCCGCTGGTTCATGCACGATTACCTTTACGAATGTCGTGTATGGCGACCTCCTCATAGTGACCGGGGAAGCTAACGAGCCCTTCAGCATCACCGACAGTTTTGGCTCATCGTTCAAAACGGCAGCA
>JAFLZI010000051.1 GCA_029785625.1 Nitrososphaerota archaeon
GAGGTGAAGCACACCAAGGACCTGCTGGTGGCAATCTCGAGGGCCAAACAGGGAGGGACGATAAGGCTCGACGTCAACCGCCTGGGGAGACGGGGGACCCTCGAGGTGAGCCCGACGGTGTCCCCGCCCGTCCGACCCCTCTACGGCAGTTAAACAACGGCTTTAATCCGGCTTCGCATACCCCCCTTTGTGGCGTTCACAACCACGGTGGTCGGAAGCTTCCCCAGGCCCCGGGAGCTCATCGAGGCGACAAAGAAGCACGGGAAGGGCGAGCTGTCGGATGGGGAGTACGACGAGCTTCTTGACAAGGCGACCCGGTCAATAGTCGCGGGGGAGGAACAGGCAGGCATCGACGTCATAACTGACGGTGAGCAGAGGCGGAGCAGCTTCGTCAGCTTCGTCGGAGACAAAATCCCCGGCTTCGAGGTCATGCACATAACCCAGCTCAACCCTGACGCCATGGAGATACTCAAGCGCAACAAGGTCCAGCTCACCTACATGCGGGCCGTCGTGACGGAGGAGCTGGGAGACGCGGTCATCGCCCGGGACGAGTTCGACGCGGCCAAGAAGCACTCGAAGAAGCCGTTCAAAGTCACGCTCCCGGCGCCTTACCTGGTGATGTGGGAGAGCTGGCACAAGGAGCTCTCTAAGGGGGCCTACCCCAGAGCCGAAGACTTCGCCTACGCCTACGCCCGTCTCCTCAGAGCGGAGGTCCAAAGGCTGAAGGACGCGGGGGTGTCTTTCATCCAGATAGACGAGCCGATGCTCGGAGACCTCACGGAGGCGGGGGAGAAGCCCGACAGGTACAGGAAGGTGTTCAACGAGCTCTACGGCCAGGAGTACAGAGGGTTCAAGGAGGAGCTGAAGCTTGCCGTGGACCTCCTCAACGAGGTCACCAAGGGTGTTGGCGGCGTCAGGGTGGGAGTCCATATGGACCGCTGGCCGAACAAGGACTCCCCCTACTTCGACCTCGGATACGAGCGGTTCCTCCCTGAGCTGCTCGAGACGAAGACCAAACAGTTCGTGCTGGAGTACACGAGCCCCGGCACAGGAGATCCGGCGAAGCTGGTGAAGGAGTTCCCGGACGGCATGGAGATAGGCCTCGGAGTGGTGAGCGTCCAGGATTACGAAGTCGAGTCCCCGGAGACGATAGTCTCTCGTGCCAAGAGGGTGATTGGTTCAATCGACCCTGACCGGATCTGGCTCAACCCAGACTGTGGCTTCGCTCCCGGGATGTTCAGGGCCTTCCCGGTCGACGTCGCCTTCGCCAAGTTGAAGTCGATGTCGAAGGCGGCGGAAATGCTTAGGAAAGAGTTCGCCTGAGAGACCCGTCTTGGGCCTGAAGGCGTTGCTGGAGAGCCGCCCTGTCATATACGAGATAGTACCTCCCAGGAGGGACCCGTCCAGGTTCAGCACCGAAATCGGCGGAGTGGAGGGGGTCCTCCTCGACGGGCGGATCGCCGCCATCAACATCCCTGAGCTGGTCAAGCGCCGGGAGGACCACGGGAGCGTCGTCTATTCCCCTGCTACCATCCCCCCCGAAGAGTACGCTATGATGATCAGGGACTACAAGGAGTCCGTCGTAAACCTGGTCGCCCCGCGTATGGAAGAGGAGGCATTCCTTGCACGGGCGAGGAAGATCATCCATGAATACAATGTCCCTAACCTCGTCGTCGTGGGGAAAGAGAGGACGACGGACAGGCTACCGGGACCTGACGTGGCGAGGGCGCTCTCGCTCCTTTCCCAGGAGAAGGTGGACTCGGTAGCCCTGGGCGGGGTCTGCATATTTTCTCGGACCACCCCGTCCCTGGACGAACGGCGAGGCACTTCCTCCCAGAGCGAGGCCAGGCGCGTCTGGCTGAAAGCCCAGGCCGGAGCGGATTTCGTCACCAGCCAGATCAACCTCGAAGCAGCCCCGGTCATCCGTTTCCTCAGGGCCTACCAGGCCATCTGCGAGGAGACGGGGCGGAAGCCTGTCACAGTGTTCGTGAGCCTGACGACCGTCCCCACCCGGACGATACTATCTCTCATCGAATCGCTCGACGTGGTCGTCCCGCCCCCTGTGAAGAGGAGGCTCTTGGGAGCCTCCGAAATGGGGAAGGAGTCGGTGAAAGTATCACACGACGTCTTCGCCGAGGTGCTCTCGCAGGCGGAGAAGGAAGGCATAACGGTCCCTCTGGGGCTCCAGGTCGAGCAGGTCGGTGTGAACAGCGGCGCCCTTACACTGGATCTCCTCGACTCTGTCTACCCTCTGTTCCGAGGGCGCTGAGCCGAACGATTTTTTACCGCACGAAGTCCACGCGGCGGTCATGGGCAAAGGGATCCAGGCGGCTATCCTGTGCGGGGGGAGAGGGGAGCGGCTGAAACCCCTGACAGACTACTTCCAGAAGGTGATGATACCCATCGGGCCGAAGAAACTCCCGCTCCTGGCGTACATAATCGCCCTTGTGAAGCACCACGGGATAGAGGACATCGCCCTGCTCACCGGCTACCGCTCGGAAGACATCAGGCACTACTTCGGGGACGGGACGCAGCACGGAGTCAGGCTCTACTACTCCAAAGACGAAAAGGGGGTCAGCGGGAGCCTCAACGCCGTCGCCAACGCCCTCCGGAACGGGGCGATCGACAGCGACGAGCTTCTCATCTACTACGGGGACATCCTGACGGACCTGGACATTACCGCCCTCCTCGAGACCCACAGGAGGACTGGTGCCGACGTCACCCTTGTCCTGGACAAGGGGTACACTCTCCCAGTCGGAGTGGCCGAGCTGAACGGAGACATGGTCTCTTCCTTCAGGGAGAAACCACGTGTGGACCTCACCGTTACTACAGGGCCGATGGTCGTGGGTCCGAGTGCCATGGGCCTCATGAAGGCGCTCGCGAGCAAGGAAAAGCCGGACCTCATGACTGACTTCGTCCCGGAGATGCTGAAGAGGGGAGGTAGGGTGGCCGCGTTCTACAACCAGAAGGAGTGGTACGACGTGGGGACGCTCACGAACTTCGAGAAACTGAACCAGGAGCTGGTGAGGCACCCCCTCAGCCACCTCGTCTGAGCGGCTAGTCTTCGCGCCAGCGGAAGAACTTCACGGCCAGGGCGAAGACGACGGCAGAGATGATGAGAAGGAGCCCCGCGTCGAAGTACGCGGGGCCGAAGTTCTTGTAGATCATCACGTCGTTCAGCCCCTCTATCATGTAGTAGAGCGGGAGGACGTGGGCGACGGTCTGAAGGTACTTGGGCATCGATGCGACCGGGAAGAACGTCCCTGAGAGGAACATCATCGGGAAGGTCACCAGGTTCCCCACCACCGAGGCCGCTTCGGGGCTGTTAGAGACTGTCCCCACGAGCATCCCCAGGGACACGAAGAAGAAGGGGCCCAGCACGAGGAACATACCGATACCCCAGTTCAGGGTTATGTGAGCCCCGAAGGCGTAGACGCCGACCAGGGTCATGAGGAAGAAGGAGACCACCGTGGTCCCGATGTACCAGATTATCTTGGCGAGGAGCCATTCGGTCTTTGTCAGAGGCGTGAGCGAGAGGAGCTTGAACACCTTGTCCCTCCGATAGGTGGAGCTGATGTTCACAAGGGCGAACATGGGGCTCGTCAGGGCTGCGAAGCCTATGAGGCCGGGGACCAGGAAGTCGATGTACTTGTAGCTCGAGGAGACGGCTGTCTTGGACGTTATCCCCACTGAGTGCACCCCGGTGGCGCCGTGGACGTTGAAACCGTTCACGATCACTGCGACGATGCCGGAAACCACGGCACTGGTCGTCGAAGTCGGGTTGCCGTAGACGGTCACGTTGACCTTGTCTCCCGCCTGATAAGCGGCGCTGAAGTTCGCGGGGATGACTACGCCGTCCGACGCGGAGTTCGACGTAAGGAATTGCGTGAAGTTCTGGTCAGAGGGGACCGGGCGCAGACAGAGTCCCGAGGTGCTGTTGGAACTACAGTAGTTTGAGGTGCTGTTCAACGCCGACACGAACGACGAGCCGATGGGGCCCACGTCCAGGTTCTGCACGTACACCTTCGTCTGGCTAATCCCGCCGGACGAGAAGATTGCGCCGAAGAGCAGGATCAGGATGATGGGGAACACCAGTGTGAAGAAGAACCCCTCTTTGCTCCTGAGGTTCGACCTCCCATAGACCTTCAGGTCTGCCGTCATCCTACGTAGGCTGAATCCCATCTACTCCCCCCCTTTCGCGGTCCCGCCTTCCCCCACGAGCTTGAGGAACACGTCCTCGAGGCTGTCTCTCTTCACCGTGAGGTCTCCCCACTCGGCCCCAGACTCTTCTATGGAACCCAGGGCGACCAGGGCGTCCTCCTTGTCCCTGAGTACGATCGTCACCGTCTCTCCGTCTCTCCTCACGTCCAGCTTCGTGTTCTCCTGCAAGTAGGCGAACAGTCCCTGGCCCCCTTTGACCACCATCCTCTGCCCTGTGCCGAACTTCGACTCTATCTCCGCCGTCGTCCCGATGGCCACG
>JAFLZI010000052.1 GCA_029785625.1 Nitrososphaerota archaeon
AGCGAAGCGAGGGGGTGAATTTTGCTCGAAGCGAAGGATGAGCCTGAAGGGGGTTGCATGCTATGGGCGAGCCTTCATTCAGAAGGGCACCTTGACTATTGCCTGAGCATCAGGAAGCGACGCGACATACTCGTAGCCCTGCCCAATATACGACGTGACCTCCTGGATGGGGATTACCTTTTGCCTTGAGCCGTTCCCTGTCATCATACCAACGAGCCTCTGCCTTACGGCGTTCTGGAGCTCCTCGTCGCTCATCTCTTCTAGGTTCATCTTCTCCATCTCCTCCTTCTTGAATCCGGCCACGATGAGGAACTGCTCCCTCATGGTCTTCTTGATCTGCTCCTCGCCCGCCGTCTCTGCCTTCGTCGATAGGAGCGGCTCGCACTTCTTGTAAGCCTCCCTCATCTCTTCGATCATCGAGGGCGGGAGCCTGCCCTTGTTGGTCGAGTACCTGGCCTCGATGTCTCCCTTGTGGCCCATCAGG
Source organism: Nitrososphaerota archaeon (assembly GCA_029785625.1). The sequence continues at coordinate 485 of JAFLZI010000052.1, forward strand.
AACTGAAGGTAGGGGTGAGAGATCAGCCCCTTGGATTCTGCCACGATCATGCCCGTGTCGCAGTACGCTCTCAGGACGTAGGGTCTCCAGGCGAATCCTGCCTTGATTATCGCCTCCTTGATGTCCCTGGTCACAAGGATGGTCCTCAGGAAGGCGTTCTTCCGCACGCCTCTCGGGTCGAAGGCCAGCAGCGGGCTTCTCGGGGTGAGCTTCTCGCCCGACTTTACTCTCTCCGCTAGATGCTCCTGGATGTAGGTCATCGCCTCGTCGCCCACGAACGTGAAGTAGGGGTGCCTCGCCTTGCTCAAGGCCCTCCTCACCAGCAGGGTGGTAGGAACCTTCCCGAACTCGACGCCCTTCGCGGATACCTTCGCCTCGGTAAAGTCCTCGAGCCTGATCCCGTCCGTTCCGAGATAGTCTCCGAGGCTCTCCGGCCTCAAGCCGCTGAACGCCATCATCGCGATGGAGACCCTTCCCCTGGGCGAGGCCATCCTCAGGATCCTGGAGAGCTCGTCCTTGCTCGGCACCCTCTCGTTCGCGATGGTCGGGGTCTCTGACGTGCCCTTGATGTTGACCTTGAGCTTGACGTCGAGGTTGTTGTAAGCGCTCCAGGAGAGGACGACCTTCTTGAAGCGCTCGATGTACGAGCCCGCCTTACCGTCCCTCTCCATCCTTCTGATGAAGTCGGTGAACCGGTCGCGGAAAGCCTTGGACCTGGCCTCGGCGAGGATTCTCTTCGGTGTGGTCATCTCCAGGTTGCAGTAGAGCCCCATCGTCCTGAGGTAGACCGTCGCGGTGATGATCGACTTCGCCTCGAGGTTCTCGTACCATCGGCGGACGTCCTCGTCTTCGAGGAGGTGCTTGTACTTGCTCCCGGCGGGCATGCCGAGGCTGAAGAAGGGCGGTCCTAATAAGGGATTCTCTTAAGAGTTTAAGTGGGCCGGAAGGGATTTGAACCCTTGACCTCTCGATTATCAGTCGAGTGCTCTAGCCAAGCTGCCCGTCAGATTGACTCTGAGCTACCGGCCCGCATATTCGGGGAAAGAACATCGGTCTATAAGCGTGAACCCTGGACTCAAATCCTGCGGCAAGGAACAAGCATCGCGAACGGGCGAGACCCAAGCATGTCCGCGGCTCGTCCTATCCAGAAAGTCCAACAAAGCATAAGAAGAATCACGGCGGGGCGACCCTCGATGGGCCGGTAGTTCAGTGGTACGAACGCCCGCCTTGCACGCGGGAGAGAGCGCTCGCGCTCCCCTAGGTCGAGGGTTCAAGTCCCTCCCGGTCCACCTCCACTCAATCCCCTAAAGTCGCCATGGCAGCTTCCGAAGCAGGTGACAAAAGAACCCATACCGCTGGCGCGGCGACCGCCTAGACACGATCTCCTGAGGCGAGCTCTCACCCTTATAATGCAGTCCGCTGCTCTCGCAGGCATGAGTTCAACGAAGAGAGCTTCGCTCATCCCGCAAGCTGAGGGCACCCAGCCTGAAGAGGTGCTACACATCTCATCGTTCGTGCTTGTCAAGAAGGGAGGGCAGGTGCTCCTCCTCAAGAGAGTGAAACCAGAGCGCCTCAAGGGGAGCTGGTGCCTTCCCGGCGCTGTGATAAACTACGGAGAGGACCCAGGTGCTGCGGCTCTGAGGATACTGAAGGAGCAGCCTGGAGAGGCCGCCACCTCCCTCAAGCTCCTCGATGTCCAGTCGTATGGCGACAAGCACTGGGATCTCTGCTTCGTGTTCGAGGCAGACGCTCCCGAGCCGGTGAAACTGGGAGAGGAGTTCGACGCGGCCCAGTACTTCGACCTCTCGAACCTTCCGCCCGAGCTACGGGAGGGCCACAAGGAGGTGCTTGACATGTCCAGGTCTCGAAGGATAATCTGACCCTAGAGGCGCACCAGCGACGAACTTCTAGCCTCCGGAAGAGGCAGGGCGCGTCTCCGAGCTAGGGACGGGGACGTACTATGCCCCGCAGTGGATCGCCGCCGCGAAGACGATCGGCGGGATGAGAGGCTCTGTCGCCAAGGTCCAGGCGCTCAAGACATGGCTCGACGGCGGGATGAACTTCATCGGCACCGCAGAAATCTATTGAGCGGCGGCGATCGAGGGCATCGAGGACGGCACACGTTGCCGAGAGCCTCGCGGCTAGCGGGCTGGAGACGGAGCCCGACGACGAGGCGTGTTCGCCGGTCAAAGACCCAGGTGAGGCGCCCGGCGCCCCGGTCCAAACGTTTAATCCGGGACCCTTGGTGCGAACTGGGGATGGAAGCGCTCGTCGACTCTATCATGTCGAAGGCACCTGAGCCAGTGGACGCCAACATGACGGTTAAGGACGCCGCCGCCGTCTTGGCTCATCGCACGGAGAAGTGCCTGGTCGTGGCCAACGGGGACTTTGTGATCGGCGTCGTCACTGCCACGGACATGATCGAGAAGGTGCTGGCGGCAGGCGCGAACCCAGCAGAGGTGTATGTGAGAGACATAATGTCTACCCCCGTGGTCTCCGTGAAGGCGGGTGCACCCCTGCGCGAGGCCGCGGAGATCATGAGCGACTATGGGATCACAAAGCTGCCGGTATTGGACGAGTCGGGAGGGCTTGTGGGGATGGTGACGTCTCTAGAGCTCTCGAGGTGGCTCGCCAAGCAGAGCAACTACGAGGATCCCGCCCTGAACGCGCTCGCGAAGATGAAGAAGGAGGGCGGCGCCGGGCCCTACCGGTAGAGAACGCCGCCATTCATGCGGGCGCCCGCCTGGCCTTTGGCAGTCTCAGCTCCAGTACGCCGTTGTTGAGACTCGACAGTGCCCTTGCGACATTGACGGGCGAGGGCATCTCGAGCCGCTTCCGGTACCGCCTCACCCCGGCGCGGGCGGATATCACGAGCACGCCGCCCTCGATGGAGACCGCGACGTCCTGCGCCCTCGCTCCCGGGAGCTCGGCCACGACCCTGATCTCCCTCTCCGAGTCGACGACGCCGACGAGAGGCTCCCTCACGTCCGATATCGACTCCCGCCACGCTCTTGGTGGGCATCTTCGGGGCGCCCCGAGCTCGCCAGGCTTGGGTTCCGGATCAGTTCCGTCGGGCACCTGGCACCCGTCCGTAGCCGGCTCCGGCCGCTCAGCTTCTCCTTCCTCGCCCCGCCGCGCCCCCCCAAGGCCCTCGGGGGGCTCCTCGACCTCCAGAAACCCCCGCTCCATCTCCGTCGTCATCTCGTCGATGTCGGCGTACGACCACAGCCCGAAGCCCGTCTGTTTGCCCCATCGCTTGAACCACGTGCCATCGGACAGAGCGGGTCGCCCTATGTGGTGGGTCGGAGGAATTTCTTAAACGATTGCCAAAGGTTTTTACGCCTCCGGGCGTCGCGAAGGAACAGAGGGCGGCCCAGGTTTGTCGATAGGACTGTACACAAGGATGGCCGTGCTCTTCTTGGTGCTCACCGGCCTTCTCATGCTGGCGGGCTATGCCATCGGGCTGTACTTCGGCGACCCGCTTCTCTTCATGCTCCTTGGGCTCGTGCTCGCAGGTCTGTTGAACTTCGTCTCCTACTATTGGAGCGACACGATGGTGGTGAAGATGAGCGGAGCGAAGATAATCCAGGAGAGCGACAACCCGCAGCTCTTCGCGGCGGTCAGGACGGTTGCATCCAAGGCAGGAATCCCCATGCCCAAGGTCGGGATCGTCCAGTCGCCCCAGCCTAACGCGTTCGCGACCGGGCGAGGACCGCACAAGGCCGTGGTGGTCGCGACGTCGAGCATCCTCCAGGCCCTCGCTCCATCCGAGCTTGAGGCGGTGATCGGCCATGAGATAGGGCACGTGGTCCACAGGGATGTCCTCACCTCGAGCGTGGCCGCGACCATGGCGGGGGTCATATCGTATATTGGGACCATCGCGCTCTACTCGATGATGTTCGGCGGCTTTGGGGGGAACAACAGGCAAGGCGGGAACCCGCTCGCGCTCGTAGCCGCCCTCGTGCTCG
>JAFLZI010000053.1 GCA_029785625.1 Nitrososphaerota archaeon
GCCAGGGAGATCTTGCCGTTCTCGGCCTTCGAGATGTTCGCCCCCGAGATGTAGGTCGCCCCGGGTGCGGCGAAGACGAAGCCTATCAGGGAAGAGAAGAGCGCCAGGGCCAGCCCCATGGGCCACATCCTGAACTCGGCCCAGAAGCCGTACTTCCGGGCGACGAACTTGTGGCTCAGCTCATGGAAGACGAAGCCGGGGCCGACTGTCACCAGGGCGACCCCCACCAGCAGCCCCGCGTAGGAGAGCGGCTCCGACCCCGAGAAGAAGCTGAACGCCCCGCCGGACAGCGCGAAGGAGAAGGCGATCCCCAGGGCCAGCCAGGCGATGACTATGTCCCTGAGCTCGATGGTGGAGAAGACCTTCGCCTGCCTCGCCGGCTGAGGGGCCGAGGTGTAGGCAGGGGTCTGCCAGGTGAAGGTGGTGGTCTGGGGGGCTGTGATGGTCCGCCTCTGGGTCAGGTCGCCCTTGCACTGGTGGGCCTCGGGGAGCCTGTGGTCGGCGCAGAAGGCCCCGCCGCAGTAGTTGCAGACGAACGGGAGCGCCTCGTCCCTGCCGCAAAAGTCGCATTTCAAATCAAGAACACTCCAGGAAAGACGAAGAGGTTCGCCCTTTTCCCTGTTTTTAAGGTTGCTCGGGTTGTGTTAGGTGATGCCGCCTCACTTGCTGACAAGCAGCCGTCCGTTCGTGAGACCAACAAGGGAAGTGGAAACAGCGAACCAGGCGACGTCACCCTTGCGCTGCTTTCCGTGGAAGACGGCGGCCTTCGAGACCCTGGACAGCGCAGTCGTGCGACGTCCCCTCCAAGAAGATGCCATCCTCAACGCCTATGCCTCGACAAGGGGTACGACCACCAGGAGGTCGAGTCTGGAGTGATCCAGAGGAGGTACATCCCGCACATGCGACACAGGGGAAAGATAGAGAACCCGGTGAAGAGGTACAAGCCCAAGGGGTGGGCCGCGGAGAGGAGCGCGTCCTGGCTGAACAGGTCCAGGAGACTGCTAATCAGGCGGGAGAAGAAGGCGGGGGACTACCTTGGGCTCATCCAGCTGGCCTGCTGCATCACGGTCTACCGAAGAACTGTGTTGGGGTAGGCTCTTATCCGGGTCCGTCCGGTAAGGAGGGGGCTTGAAGGCAGCAGCAAGCGTCATGGTCATAGTCCTGCTGGCCGTATCAGCCACCGCCCTAGGACCAGCGGCCCCTGACTCGGCTGCCACTCAACAGCTCCAGCAGCACTGGGTCCCAGGCTGGGGCTACAGGGACGAGCTCAGCCCCGCCAGCATCGACTACCAGCACTTCTGGTCTGACAACGCCGGGAAGATACTCACCATGGGCATGCTCGCCAACGACACGGCCGGCGCCCAGGATGCCACTCGGTTCCTCGCCGCCAACATGGGGAACGGGTACTACCTCCCAGAGCTCTTGGTCAACAGCACCGGTCCCGCCTGGATGTCAGACGCAAGCGGCTACTACATCACCAACGGGATAGTAGAACTTCATGGAGACAATTCCTCTGACGGCCTCGACCAGCTGGAGATAGGAAACAACTACACCGGGTACCTCCCTCTGGCCTACCTCGGGGGAGACAGGATCTGGGTGAGCCAGGGGCAGGGCTGCTGTGCCGTGAAGGCCCAGTCCTCGTCCGTTTTCGCGATCCCCGACGGCTTCTCGAAGAGGTCCTTCTTCGACGTGAACGGCTCGGAGTTCTACGCCTATGCGAACGCCACACTGAGCCAGGGGGCACCCTACGCCAGCGTCAGCCTCCAGGTCGAACCCCTGGGCTCCAGGGGTCCTTCGGCGAGTTATGCCTTTCTCCAGCTCTTCAACACGACCACAACCTATCCATTCGAAGATGCTTCACACTACGAATCCAACGGGACCTTCGCAGGGGAGTTGAAGCCACGCGGTGCCATCCCGCTGACTGAGGGCGGGCTGGCTCTCGCTTACTCCAATCGCACCAGCGTGTTCACCACATATCAGGGCGGCGTCGTGTCAGGCCAGGACGCGGTGGCGGTCGCCTTCGGGAACCAGAGCCTCTACGACCTGGAGCACTGGACCGGCGACGTCCCCTTCTCGCACAGCTGGCTCGGGGTGGGGTACAGCGTCCCGGCAACTGCCCCCGGCGTGAAGAGCGCGCCGGTCCACGCCAAGGTCTACCCCGTCGAGCACTTCGACTTCAGGCTGGCGAACGAGACTGCCCGCTACATCGCCACATCGCCGTCTGACGTCTCCGTGGCTCCCCCGGTCGGCTTCGGGTTCGACGCCTACGGCCTATCGCTATTGGCCCGGAATGGCTCCGCCTATTCGCCCCTGGCGAAAGGGTACTGGGACAACTACTTCGCCAGGTACAACGGAACCGATCCTGCTACCGCCTACGCCAGGTCCATCAACACCCTCGCCCTCGCAGGTTTCGAGCTCTACGGGTGCAACTCCACCGTCGAGAGCTTCACCAGGGCGTTCGTGGGGACCTTCCCTGGCTCGTCCATCGAGGAGTACGGGTGGGCGGTGGCGGCCCTGCACCGGCTCTACCTTTGCACGGGCAGCCCCTCTGACCTGTCTCTTTACCGGGCCGCCCTGGGCCGCCTCTCCCCGAACCCCGTCCACTTCGTCGCACTCGATATTCCCGACTCGCCCAATGCGGCCTGGACCTTCCAGTACGGCGAAGCCGCGTCTGGCCTCCTGCTTGGGGGCGTCCGGTACAACGACTCTGTGGTCCTGGGAGCCATGAACGCGGTCTACCAGTCAGACGTGAACGGCTCGGTCCTCAACACGCCTTACCGTGGTGAACAGGCCAACACCGAGACCCTCCCAGCGTACATGCTCTCGACCTGGCTCTTCGAGCGTGGGATGAGCAACGCCACAGGCTATTGGGTCTCCTCCCTCTCAGACTGCAACATCACGGCCCTTGCTTATGGAGGGGGCATCCTGACGCTGAGCGTCGAGGGGGGAAGCGACGGCACGCTGGTCCTGGTCGGCCCGGCTGGTAACCAGACCTTCTACCCCAGGGGCAGCGAGACGTTTAGAGTGGGCGGACCAGCGACGTCGTCCGTTTCGACGTCAACCACCATTGTGACGTCTTCCGCTCTGACGCCAACAACTTCTGGCGGATGGATAGGCACTGTGGCGGGAATTCTGGTAGCCGTCAGCATACTGACAGCTCTAGTCGTAGGTTCTTATCTCTACGCCAGGCGACGGAATTACAACGCAAGCACCAGGTCCTCGATCACAGAAACGAAATGAGGTTCGTCCCGGACCGCTGACGGAGGAACGAGTAATGCGTTTGGACCGTCATCGGACCCGTTGACGCCGCGTCACCGGCCGGACAGCTATCAAGACCCAACTGGTTGGCCTAGCGGCTCCCCTTCGGCCCGCCGGGCGATTCTTGTTCACTTCGAGGAAAACCTCGAACCGGATGACCTCGGTGACCGCATGGCTGGGCCAGGAGGAAGGACGTGCCCAGGAAGGTCCTCGGCGGAGACTGCCTCGCACTCGTACAGCTGGCTTGCTGCATAACGGTCTACAGAAGAACGATGTTGGGATAGGCTCTCGGAGGCGCTCCGGGTGCGGGTGCGCGAAGGAGGTGGGAGCCCCTTTCCGGGCTGAAGCGCCGCTGCTCCGAGCGCAGCCTTCTTATCGGCATGGACCTGGGCGCAGCGAGAAACCTCGAAGCATCCGTACGGCCAGTCCCGCCAGCTCGGCGGGGGAATCCCCGTCTGATGCGCGAGGCCACAGGCGAGAGGAACGCGGTGCCCGGATGTGAATCGGGTAGGGTCGAGCGATTCAACGTGGTCCAGACGACCATAAGGCCCACAAGGGTTCGACCATCAATCATCTTCTGGAACAGGTCGTCTTCCTCAGCGGGCGCCAGGTTTGTTGGCGAAGATCAGCATTCCCCCTTCTGCATCAGTTTCTTCAGTCCCTCTCGGTCCTGCCGCGGCTCAGAGCGGCGGTCCCGCTCAGTCCGTTCAAGCCCCCTGCCTCCCCGAGCCGCCACATCGGGATCGTCAGGATGGAGTGGCCGTCCACCTTCCTGACTCGGCTCTCCGACTTCGACACCATGTAGCCAGTCGGCACGTCATATTTTTTCAGGAAGTGGCCCAGGTGCCTGTAATCCGCGTCCGAAATCAGCTTCTTCCACTTCACCTCCACAGGCGCCCCGTTGACCACGAAGTCCACCTCCTCCTGGCCCTCCCTCCAGTATGCGCGCGCGTCCAGCAGGGAGGCTGCGACACACTCCTGCAGCTTCGGCTCCTCGACGTCCTCGTTGGACACCTGGCAGAAGTGGTACGGGTAGACCCGCTTCAGCTTCCTGGACGACGACTGTGTGGAGGGCCTGTGGTTCCTCAGCACGCGGACCGCGTACGAGTCGGTCATGTACTGCACGGCGTCCAGGATGGTCCTCTTGCTCCTTCCCATGTCTCTCGCGAGGGAGTCCACGTTCA
>JAFLZI010000054.1 GCA_029785625.1 Nitrososphaerota archaeon
GCTCGAAGGAGTAGACCCAGAGACCGCGGAGCCAGGCATGAAGGTGAGGATAGAGGCGAGGACCGGAGAAGGAGGGAACCCCTACTACGTCTTCGTGCCTTCCTAGAACTCCTTCGGCACGTCCCTCATGACTTCGGCGACCCTGATGAACCTGTCCCTGTAGGCGAGGATTTTCGTCAGGGAGCCCCTGAACCTCAGCTCCCCCTTCAGGACGGCTGTCTGTATGTCCACTTCTCCCTTGGCCACCCTGGACCAAACGTCATACGTCCCATCGAAGGAGAACTCTGCGGCTGACCCGGGGGATACCTTCTGGAACGCGGACGTCCCGTTCTCCACCGTGAGGATGAAGTTCTGGCCGGCGTCAGTGACGTTGAAAGCAATGCTTGTCTTCAGGGTCTTCGTAGACTCGGACCACTTCGGGTCGACAGCCAGGGCCGCCTGCACCTGAGAGACATATTCATCGCTCATGAACTTGGCCATAGGAAGCCGCCTCTTTCGCTCTCCTTTTGAGGTTACCGACCGCCCCTGACGTCGATAGCGCGGTCAGGCTTTTCCCGCCGGCTCTTGGGGACGTCGCGGGGTCGCGCAGGGAGGGGACGCACTTCTGCAGCGTCCTGACGATCACGGCCCTCGGTCGCCCGGGGACGGCAATCACCCTGACATGACCGTACTCTTTCTCGAGAGACTCCGAAAGAGCCGTCAGGTCTCCTTCTGTCAGGTCGTCTTCGGCGGCGAAGAGCACGTACCGTTTCGCCATTTCACCCTCCTTGGAGCAGACGAAGGTAGAACTCGCGGGCCCCTCCCCTGACGATGTCCACCCTAGGCTTCACCTTCAGCCTGACCGAGTCCGCAGAGCCGAGGGCTACCCTTCCGAGCACGAGCTGCTGCTTGTCGAGCCTGATGAAGAGCGCCCCGTGCTCATCCATGCGGGAGGAGATCTCGCCGGATATCTCTTCCGCGACCGTCCTCGGCATCCTCGATAACGCCTGCCTGAGCCCGGCTTCGGCTTCTTTCCCGTTCAGATTGAGCTCCACCCTCCTGATTGCGTTCCCGAAGTGCCCCTCGAGCGCCTCGGCCTCCGGGGGCGCCCCCGATCCCACCAGCCACGCCAGGGCACCTTCCACCTTCTCCTCGTCCTCTGTCTGATGGATGAAACAGGCGACGTGGAGGGACTGGATCGACCCCTTCAAGCGCCTCCTCCCTCGTTTCTCCGCATCCCGACGTCCGGGGGTGGTCTACCGAGAGTTAACCATAACTAGACGCGCTCTCCAGGCGGCCCCGTGCCGAAGAAGTTCACGGTCGAAGACATACTCTCCGACGAGCTCAAGCGCGAAATGAACATGGACACCGCCACCTTCGCGGTGATAGACAACTGGGACTCGGTCATGAACAGCGTCTACCAGCTGCCGATCGAGTACGCCGGATACACCAACAAGGTGAGCGAGATGAAGCTCCTCAAGGAGATGATAGACAGGCTCTCCGCGGCCGACTTCGACCAGGTGAAGAGGAGCGAGAGCAGGAAGAAGCAGCTCGCCCAGTTCACCAAGACGCTCAGCATGTACTACAATGTGGTCTTCACTGTCGGGCGGAAGAAGGTGGGCTACGGTGCGCTCATCCACTTCCCCAAGCTGAAGGCGAACCCCGACCGGAGCGGCGGTATCGTCCTCGCCGCCAAGATAACCGAGGAAGGGGGGAAGCACAACGCCACCTTCGAGAGGGGCAAGTTCGACGACTTCCTTTCAGAGGTGAAGCCCTACGTCAACCTGCTAGGAGACCTCTACCGGCAGTCCAGAAAGTTGTAGGCTCCGATGAAGCGCTTCGTCCTCGGCGTCGAAAGCACTGCGCACACCTTCTCTGTCTCCATCGTCTCGTCCGAGGGGGAGATACTCTCCAACTCCAAGTCAGTCTACAAGGCCCCCGAAGGGAGCGGGATACACCCCTTCGAAGCGTCGCAGAGCCATATCGCCTCCGCCCCCGCTGTCTTAGCGGCCGCCGTGGAAACCTCGAAAGTCCCGCTGGGTGAGATCTCTGCCGTAGCCTACGCGATGGGGCCCGGGCTCGGGCCCTGCCTCCGGGTCGGAGGGGTCGTCGCCAGGACCTTGGCGGCGAAGCTCGAGGTCCCGCTGGTCCCCGTGAACCACGCGGTAGGGCACATCGAGCTCGGCTGCCTTCTCACGGGGATGAAGGACCCGGTGGTGCTCCTCGTGTCTGGGGGCCACACCATGATAATCTCCCATTCGGGAGGGCGATGGAGGGTCCTGGGTGAGTCCCTCGACCTCACCCTGGGGCAGCTGCTTGACCAGCTCGGGCGGCACCACGGCCTAGCTTCACCCTGCGGTCGCGCCATCGAAGAAGCGGCCATGGGGGGCGGGTATCGCAGGCTCCCCTACGCCGTCAAGGGAAACGACGTGTCCTTCTCCGGGCTCCTCACCGCCTCCAAGACGATGCTCGACGGGGGGACCTCGTTCAATGACGTTTCATATTCGGTCCAGGAGACGGCATTCGCCATGGTGGCCGAAGTCACAGAAAGGGCGCTCGCGTTCACAGGCAAGCGGGAGGTCATGATAGTCGGAGGGGTAGCCGCCAACAGGAGGCTCTCAGAGATGATGACCGTCATGGCGGGAAGGCACTCTGCCGCCATGGCTTCTTCCCCCCTTGAGTACAGCGGAGACTGCGGGGCCCAGATAGCCTGGACTGGGTGGCTCGCCTACAGCTCAGGCTCCTGGATTCCGGTTCAAGATGCGAAGGTCAGGCAGTCATGGAGGCTTGACGTTGTCGACACGCCCTGGCGAAGCTGAGCCTCTTCCTGGGACCCTCATCTACAGGGGGGCCGAGGCGGACATCACCCTCGGAACATGGCAGGGGCTGGGGGCGGTGTTCAAATCCAGGAAGCCGCTCCGATACAGACTCCCGGCGCTCGACGACTCGATAAGGAGGCAGAGGACCGTCCGTGAGGCCGAGATGATTGAGCAGGCCAAGAGGGCGGGGATCCGCGCTCCCTTCCTCTATGCCATGGACCTCCCCCGTGCGACTCTGGTGATGGAGTATGTCCGGGGAGACAGGCTCAGGGACCTGGTGGGGTCGCTCAGGACGGACGAGGCGGAGGACGCCTTCGAGAGGTTCGGAAGGAGCGCGGCTCGGATGCACACGGCGGGGATAATGCACGGGGACCTGACGACCGCCAACGTGCTGATGAAGGGGAAGGATCTTTTCTTTATAGACTTCGGGCTCTCTGCCCGCACGGACAGGCTGGAGGACCATGCGGTCGACCTGCGACTCATCAAGGAGACCCTCGTGGGCGCGCATCCGGGGGTCGCCCAAGCGGCCCTGGACTCTCTCTTCCGGGGTTACGCCTCCGAGGCCGGGACGCAGAGGTTCAGGTCGGTCCTGAGACAGCTGAAGAGCATAGAGCGCCGCGGACGTTACGCCAGGGTCGAATGAAACGGCCAAAACGCAGGCAACGTTTATCAGCAGAGCGGAATGGACTCGCCTTCTCGACCAAAGATTGGCCCGGATTCACTCTCACAGGCACGGGAAGTCTCACCAGACCAGGCCCCCGAGCAAGACCAATCCAACTTGGGTTACCACGACCCCAGAAGAGGCGAGGACCGTCGCGCTGAAGCTCGCCAAGGAGGGGGTCTCTCCCAGCAAGATTGGGCTGTCGCTTAGGGACGACTACGGGGTGCCGCTGATCAGGGCGCTCGCAGGCAAGCCCCTCGGGAAGATACTGGCCGAAGGGAAGGCCGCTCCGAAGACCCCGCAGGACCTCCAGGACCTGATACAAAGGGCCCAGAGGGTGCAGAAGCACCTCGGGACCCACAAGAGCGACAGGAAGAACGTCCATTCCCTGGAGCTGGTGGAGGCAAAGATCTACAGGCTTTCGAAGTACTACAAGAAGAAAGGGACCCTACCGGCCGACTTCAAGTACACCGCCGTGGTCGCGCAGCTGGCATAGCTGGCGAGGTCCCTTTGGCTGACCTCGATGGTCTCCGTGCGAGGTACCAGGGCATCGTCCCCGGCATACTCGGCGCCGCTACGAGCGGGAAGAAGATCCTGGTAGTGACACATATCGATGCCGACGGCCTCTGCAGCGGTTCGACAGTCTTCGCGTCTCTCATGCGCAAAGGAGCCAACGTCACCCTAAGGACGGTCCCGGACCTAGACCTCAAGACCATCGAGCAGATCAGCGGCGCCGGCTACGACTTTCACATCTTCACCGACCTGGGGTCGGCCCTTGTCAGCGAGCTACAGGCGGCGCTCGGGGAGAGGTTCCTGGTAATCGACCACCATCAGATCTCCGAAGCAGACATGGGGAAGCCCGTTGTGGTGAACGCCTGGAACTACGGCTACGACGGGGGGAGGGAGGCATGCTCGTCTGCCATGGCCTACTTCTTTTCGGAGGCGGTAGACCCGGCCAACCGAGACCTGGCCCCCCT
>JAFLZI010000055.1 GCA_029785625.1 Nitrososphaerota archaeon
GTCCACCTCCCCGCTCGGAGAGGCGTACTCCTGTATCTCGCGCTCCAGGCGTGAAAGGCGGTCCCCGAACTCTGCCCAGAGTTACGCCGGGCTGCATCCAAGGACGCCTAGAGTAACTTCAGGAACTTCTCGCGCGTCAACCCTGTCTGTTCGATTATGTCCATTAGAGTAGACCTGTTGATTTCAGGGTGCATCGGGACCACCGTTCGCCTTCCGTCCGGGTGTCTGAGGAAAACGTGGCTCCCCCTCTGGCGAACAGGCTCGAAACCTATCCTCGAAAGTGCTTTGACGACCTCCCTGCCCGAAGTGACCGGCAGCCTAGGCGTTGACGGTCAGCTCGACCAGTTTGCCATGAGCCTTGCTGGCGCTCTGTCTGCGCTCATCCAAAACGAGCTCGACCGCTTCTCTGATGTTCTTTAGAGCCTCGGCTTCGGTCCTCCCCTGGCTAATCGCTTCAGGTAGTTCGACACAACGGGCCGCGAACCACTGAGAGTCAGGGTCTTTGACGATGCTTACGGTGAATTTGCGTCTTTCAGACATCGATTCGAACGGGTTTCATGCCGGGTATAAACCTAGTGTCCGCGTCCTGACTGTCCAGGTCAGATCTTTGGTCGTGCGAAGACACCCTGGCGTAGACAGCCTCATTTCTTTGTTCGGCGATGCTCATCAGGCGCCTGATCTCAGACTCGGGCACCCTCCTCCTTCCAGTCGGGGGCCTGAGGCACCTGATTCTCCCCTGCCTGTCCCAGGCCTGTATCGTGTGGGTGGTCACCCCGAGCGTCTCCTCCGCTTTCTTCGGGCTGTAGCTGCGCTCCAAGCTGTTTTGATATCTAAATACACATTGACATGTGTTATCTGTTAGCCGCTACGAACCCTTCCGCCTGGACAGCGCCCGTGCTATCTCCTCCTCGGCGTCGGCCATGGAGTATTTCAGCCCCACGTTCCTCCTCCTGAGCTCGTCCAGGAACTCCCAGAGGGACACCCCTGCGACCTCCGACGCCTTCCCCAGCGACGCCCTCCCCTTGACGTAGCGGTCGGCCGCGATATCCATCTTCGTCTCTGCGAGCCCTTTGTCTATGAGGGCCCTGAGCAGCGTGGACTTGTCCTCCCCCGTCAGCCGCTGCAGCTCCTCCAGCGCCTTCTTCATCTCGGCCGGCACCACGAACGAGATCCTTTCACCCAAGCTCTCGCCCCTTCTCCAGGTACAGCTGGACCACGTCCGCCCCTATCCACCCCTGGGAGCCGTACTCCTTCACGTTCCTCTGGTACTCGCCCGGCTCCATGGCCCCGCCCACCCTCATCTCCAGCATCAGCCCGAGCGTGGTCACCGTCTCGACGCCGTAAAGCCTCGACGCGGCCCTCCCCTTCTGGTCGTCCATGAACAGCCGCTCCTTCCTTTCGAGGGCGAGCGCGATGGCTTCCGCCTCCCCCCTCCCGAGCCCCTCGCTCAACGAGTCTGCGACTTCCAGCGACCTCTTCGACAGCGGCGACGTCACGAGCCACCCGTCAGCCTCGAGCTTCTCCAGGGCCGGCGCGTCAGGGAACCCCTCCTTCGCACCTGCCTCTATGGTCTCACGCCTGACCGCGTCAGGGATGAAGACGCTGCCGAAGGTCGTCTGGGCGAACCTGAGCTTCCCGAGTCTTGACATGTGTATCAGGGGGCTCGCGTTGCTCACAGGCATGCCGGGAGAGTTGGCCGCCTTCTCTTTATGTATTACGCCGTAAGAAAACATAATACGGGAAGGCGTCGGCGAAGCTCGCCTGCGCCTCCCGGCGTACGGCGACGGCTGGAGAAGGAAGGACGGGGCGGGGGGTGACGTTGTTTGGATGGTTGACGGGCGCTTCGATTGCTGATTTCCCGAACGAAATTGCATCCGGAACTGGACATCGACAAGAGAAGCGACATCACCGGGGCGGAGAGATGTAACTCTTAAATCTCGAACACGCACATATACACATGGTATGGGAACGAGGAACATCTCCATATCGGACGAGGCCTACGAGAGGCTGAAGTCCCTCAAACGACCGGGGGAGAGCTTCACGGAGCTCATCGGGAGGATGACCGGGAGTCGGGGGGTGGTCGACCTGGCGGGGCTACTCACGAGGGCCGAAGGCCTTGAGATGAAGAGGAGGGTGTCCGAGCTGAGAAGGGCGAGCTCCCAGCGCATGGCTGAGGCGTCAGAGGGGGCGGGCTGAACCTGCTCGCCGACACCACGTTCCTGATAGACGTCATGATGAACGACGGCAAAGGGGAGGGAGCTGGCAGACGCCTCCTCTCCCCTGCTTGTGGGGGCCCCATCGGTCTTCGAGCTGTACGTGGGGGTGGGCCTGAGCTCGAGGTCGCCGGAAGAGAAGAGGAAGGTCGAAGAGGCGCTCGACTCCCTCGTCCAGCTCCCTCTGGACCAGGACTCCGCGAGGCGGGCCGGCATCAACTACGCCCAGAAGTCGCGGGAGGGGAGGAAGATCGACCCCGAGGACGCGATGATCGCAGGCATCGCCGTGGAGAACGGGCAGGCGGTGCTCACGAGGAACCGACGCGACTTCGCAGGGATCCCCGACCTGAAGGTCGAAACGTACTGAACCGGGGCGCCTCTCCTCGACGCGGTCTGCCTGCCGCCAGTGGTCTTGCCCGACGGCGGCGCGTCAGTCTTCCGCCTCTGCCCACTCCCTCAGCAGCCTCTCGCAGGATCTGAGGTTCTTGCCGGCCCCTTCGAACGCTTCGGGTGCATACTCCTTGAAATGGCCCCTGTCGAGGGCCGTCTCGTAGCTGTACCCCGCCAGTATCCTCAGCTCAGCTAGCTTCGAGATCAGCGAGCCCAGCGCCTCCGCTTCCTCCTTGAACCACCCCGGCGCGGCAGGAGCCTTCGAGAGAGATACGAAAGGCCCGGCGACGTCGTGCTGCTTCGGGAACTCCCTCCCTGCCAGCAGCAGCACGGCCTTGGCGGAGAACTCGACCGCCATCTGTGAGCTGTACACGACGTCGTCCCATCTCCCGTCGGCCAACGCCCGCGACGCGCCCTGCAACCAGTCGTGGGCCCTGGCGATCGCCCTTGCCGCGACCTTCCGCCTATCGAACGACATGGGGCTCACCGAAGACCCAGCTTCTCGTCCCGTCCGGGAGGACCTCCCGACGGACGCCCTCCCGTTCCCCCCAGCCTTTCGCAGCCTTCAGAAAGCGTGCCACTGTCCCGTCCCTGTCGAAGAGGACTATCCCGTCGAAAGCCACGTCCAAGAGGAAGGCGCTCATCCTGGACAGCTCGCCTGGCGCCAGGGGCACGTTTTGGATGATGGGCCAGTGCCCCCTCCTGACAGCCTCGGCGTACTCTGCAGTGCTGGCGAGCTCGAGCTTCAGCTTCCCCAGCTCGTCAGCCCTCTCCCACGTCCTTTTCCTCTCCCATCCTTCTCGAACGACAAGCAGGTCGACGTCGCTGTCCTTGGCCCACCTTCCCGTGGCGACCGAGCCGAACAGGACCAGGCCGACAAGGGACTCGCCGTACTCCTTGAGCAACGCCTCGCAGTACTTCTTTATGACTGGCGCCAGGCCAGCGTGCGGTATCCTGTCCAGGTTCGTCAGCTGGGGCCCCTTCCGGGTTGCTAGCACGTACCTCTCCAGGGCGCCCAGGGCTTCCTCTCCAGGAGGGGTGAGGGAATAGCGCCCGTCTTTGTGGAGGACGAGGCCCAGGGCCTCGAGCATCTTGAGCTTGGAGGCGAGGGTCTTGGAATTCGGGACCGTGCTCTTGAGCGAGGTGAAACTGGCAGCTTTGGCAGCCTTGATTCGGCTGATTAACCTGAAGGCCCTTTCGTCGATCAATGTCCTTGGTCAGTGTACAGATGCATATTAACAGTTTCCTTCAGGTAACTGTCGCTGGAGCAAGACAGCCTCCTGACGCGCGGACCCGCAACGGTCGGTCTGTTGCTTCGGTGTGAATTGGAAGTGTTCGTGCTGAACCACCAACCGATTGCGGCCTGGGATTCTACGGGAAGAGGCACGGCGGCAAATGGATCGACGTCTGCTTCAAGAAGACGGCTGAGGTTCCACAGGCAGGGGCTGGTTGCGCAAGGGGGGCCCGGACTCCTGGCACGCCTGCGCCCCGAGGCACTCCTTCTCCACCGAGCGCGCCCATGCAGAGGTCAACAGGGAAGTGCGGGAGTTCTGGATGGGACACGTCTCAGCCATCTCCTGGGTCTACCGGCGCCCGGAGCTCCACGAAGAGGACTTCGTCCAGGAGTATTCGAAGGTCGAGCCTTGCCTGAGCCTGAACCCCTCGGAGATACTGGCAGAGGCCAGGGTCAGGGCAGAGTTCGGGGACCGCCTTTCACGCCTGGAGCGCGAGATACAGGAGTACGCCTCTCCGAGCGGGGAGGTGGAC
>JAFLZI010000056.1:0-1453 GCA_029785625.1 Nitrososphaerota archaeon
TAGCGGCGGGGGTCGCGTAGGAGGTTGTTTTTCAATGAGGGCGGGGAGACAGAGGAGGTGGGGCCGTCGAAGGAGATTCAGAACTTCGAGGATCTCCGCAGGGTCCGGCTGGCTGACGAGGGGTTCATCGTGATCACAGATGCGAACAGGCCCGCCATCATCCACAAGGTGAACGCGAAATGCATCACCACGGACAAGTTCAACAGTAAGGTGAGCATCAACGACCGCAAGCAGGGGAGCTACTACTGGGCCGACAGCGTGGCCACTGCGGCCCGCGAGTTCGGCGCGAAGCGCTGCAAGGTGTGCAAGCCCGAGCTACGCCTCGTCCCGCCGTCGACCCTCGACGGTTGAACGGTCATATGACCGCGCAACTCATTTCAGGGCGGCTAGCCTCGCTCCAGCCCATGAGGTCGTCCGCCGCCCTGGCCGTACGCGCCAAGCGCAGAGCGTCGGCGCCGAATCATTTTCGTCCAGCCCCGGGAGAGGCCAAGGCGCGGTGGACGGGTTGAAGTCAGGTTTCATAATCCCCGGAGGAAGCACCACGGAGATCGTCGCGTTCGCGTCCGAGGCAGAGAGGGCAGGATGGGACGGCGTATTCTACTATGACGACATCTACATCGATGGCAAGAGTGAGATGAGTGCGGCGTGGCCGATTATGGCCGCCATGGCGGTGACCACCAAGCGCGTCAGTATCGGGTCTTTTCTCACGGCCGTCGGCAGGAGGAGGCCCTGGGAGCTGGCGAGGGAGTCGGTCACTGTCGACTGGCTGTCGGGTGGTAGGCTAATCCTCCCCACCGGGCTAGGCTGGGCAGGGGACGGGGCCTACACGAAGGCAGGCATGCCCGCTGAGAGGAAGACCAGGGCCGAGATGCTTGACGAGGGGCTGGAGATACTTGACGGCCTGTGGAGTGGTAGGGCCTTCCGCTACGCCGGGAAGCACAACCAGCTCAAGACGATGAAGTTCGTCCCCGGGCCTGTGCAACGGCCGCGAATCCCCATATGGGTCGTAGGGGCCTGGGGGAGGCCCAAGTCCATGGGGCGCGCGCTGAAGTACGACGGGCTGATACCTGTAATCATGAAGAAGGACGGGTCCCACAAGGACGCGACGCCAAGCGACATCCGAGAGATACACGACTAAGTCAGGGCTAACAGGAAGGTGAAAGGAAACATGAGAAATGAGTTCGATATAATCAAGGATGGGACTTCGCCGTCCGACCCCAGAAGGGCGCGAGAAGTCGTCGGGCCCTTCGCCGAGGCTGGGGCGACATGGTGGATGGAGTCGATGTGGGGATACAAGAAGCTGAGAGATGTGAGGGATAGGATCAGGGCAGGGCCGCCTAGGATTTCCTCCGCCCGGCCCTCCTGACGTCGTTGGGCGGCTCGCCCTTCAGCCCGCCCATCAGCTCGACGTAGGGCATCAGGGCCCGCATCACCTTCCCCTCGGCCTTCCTGA
>JAFLZI010000056.1:1463-2614 GCA_029785625.1 Nitrososphaerota archaeon
CGGCTCGCCCTTCAGCCCGCCCATCAGCTCGACGTAGGGCATCAGGGCCCGCATCACCTTCCCCTCGGCCTTCCTGAAGTGGGTCTCGTAGGTCGTCCGGGGCGAGTTCAGCCTCCGGGAGATGTCCTCGGTCCGCACCCTCCTCGGGGTGTCGTAGTATCCCGCGCTGAGGGCGACCAGGAGCGCCTTGAGCTGGCGGTCCGTCAGCATCCCGAACAGGCTGCGGATAGAGACAGTCATGGCGTCGCGGGCCGACCGCTCTGTAAGGGTCTCCTTGGAGACCACGTCGACGTCGGCCCACCTCGAAAGCGAGCCGAACAGCCGGACGAGGTCCCGGTTGTCGAAGGCCAGGATCCTGTACCATTCGTACCCTCCTCTGTATACCGTCGGCTGCACCTCCATGCAGTTGTTCTCCTCAATGGCAGCATTCACGTTCTGCTTCATCGAGGAGTAGTTGTGCTTCTGCACTATGAGCTGCCCCCTCCGGCCCAGCGAGACCCTGCGCACCGCCTTCGCCTCCAGCTCCTCCAGCAGGCGGCCCAGCGCCAAGTCCAGGTCAGGGGCCTCGGTATGGACGCAAGAGACTTCGAGGACGTCGCTCTCCCTGCTGCACCAATGGAACATCTCCGCCTCGGGGACCGCCTTCGTGAAGCGGCTGTAGGGGCAGTCGTGCTCGAGTTTGATGCGCGCCTCGATCATCGGCATGACGGTCAGGTTATGCGGCGGAGTCGGTATAAGGCTTGGCGGTCATATGACCGCTGTATGCCTAAGGGCCCCTGCGTCGCGCCAGGGGGCATGCAAGTCTACATCTTCCGGCACGCCAGAGCCGACTTCGGGTCCAAGAACGAGGACCCGCCCATCTCTGAAGAGGGTGAGGCCGAGGCGTCGAAGGTAATCGAGCTGGCAAGCCAGAGGCTCGGCTTCCGGCCGACGGCCATCGTCTCCAGCCCGGTCCTCCGGGCGAAGCAGACGGCGGAGATAGCGAAGAAGAAGCTAGGGCTGAGTTCCTACATGGTGGACGAGTGCCTTTACGGAGATGCCGAGCCCGCAGACGTGCTGAAGTTTCTCTCTACGTTCAAGAAGGATGCCAGGGTCGCCCTGGTGTCGCACATGCCCCTCATCTTCGAGCTCCTCTATGCCATGATAGGCGG
>JAFLZI010000056.1:2849-4340 GCA_029785625.1 Nitrososphaerota archaeon
CGGGCAGTGCTGGAGGTCGCAGCCTACTCCGCCTCTGTCATGGAGCTTTGTGGGAACATCGATAGGACCGGGCGCTCGTACTACGCCCAGTTCCCCGCCCCCATCGACCTCTATGCGCTGGTCAGGCTCGTCAGGCCGAGGACCATCGTGGAGAGTGGGGTCGCGTCGGGTGTCTCATCGGCGTTCATGCTCATGGGGGCGAAGACCAACTCACGTGGGACGCTTCACTCCATAGACCTTCCTGTCCTGAGGACTGGGCGGCCGGGAGACGAATCCTGGGCGGTCCCTGCAGGCATGTCGTCGGGGTGGGCAACCCCTTCCAGCCTGCGGGTGGGATGGGACCTCAGGGAGGGAAGGAGCGAAGAGTTGCTGGTCCCTCTCCTCGAAGAATTGGGGACTGTGGACTTCTTCTGCCACGACAGCCCCGTCGACAGGGAGCACTTCGAGTTCGAGATGCAAGCCGTAGAGCCGCATCTGGGGCCAGGGTCGTTGGTCGTCGCGGACAACACCTACAGGAGAGCGTTCGGAGAGGCGGCGAGGCGGGTCGGGGCGGAGGCGGTCTATAGGAAGGGGTCGAGCCTGGGGGCGTTCCGCGTCCCGGCCGATGGGGCGTAACAGTTTAGGAGTGCCAGAGCGGGAGCGCAAAGAATGGACCAGGTAGAGAAGGCCGAGGCGTTCCGCAGGCTGCACGACAGGAAGGATGTCCTTGTGCTCCCGAACGCCTGGGACGTCCCCAGCGCCAGGGTCTTCGAGGACGAAGGCTTCCCGGCCGTGGCCACCTCCAGTGCGGGGATGCTCGTCTCCCTGGGCTATCCGGACGGCGAAGGGATACCCCACGGTGAGTTCGTGGGCGCCGTGGGCAGAATCGCCCGGGTGCTCTCGGTCCCGCTCAACGCCGACGTCGTCGGAGGGTTCGGCGACAGCCCCGAGGGGGTCGCCCGGAGCGTGAAGGCTGTCGTCGAGGCGGGCGCCGTCGGGATCAACATCGAAGACTTTGCGCATGGTTCGAAGGAGCTCCTCCCCCTGCGGTCGCAGCTCGAGAGGCTCCGGAGCCTGATTAGGCTCCGCGAGGAGACCGGGGTCCCGTTCGTGATCAATGCGAGGACGGACGCCATCAGGTTCGCCGTCGGCGATGAGGGCGCTAAGATGCGGGAGGCCATCCGCAGGGCCGAGGCCTACAGAGACCTAGGCGTCGACTGCGTGTATCCCATGGGACTGTCGAGCGCGGATTCGATCTCGGCCTTCGTGAAGGCACTCGACTTCCCCGTCAACGTCATGGTCAGGAAGGGACTCCCTCCGGTCCCGGAGCTGAAGCGCCTGGGGGTGGCCAGGGTCAGCTTCGGGCCCAGCGCCTCCTATGCGGCTCTGGGTCTGCTGCGGCGCGCCTCCAGGGAGGTGCGCGAGAAGGGCACCTATGGGAACCTCACCGAGGGGGCGATAACCTTCGACGAGCTCAATGCGCTGGCCGTCCCTAAGAGAGCAGGCTAGACC
>JAFLZI010000057.1 GCA_029785625.1 Nitrososphaerota archaeon
GCCGAGAATCTGGGGAGGAAAGAGGCGGGGGAGCCCACCAACTACCATCCCGGCGACGTTGTCGAGGTCCTGGATTGCTTCGGGGCTGGCCCACGGTATCTGGCTCAGGTCAGGACCCACGAGAAAGATGTGCGGAAGGGAAGGGCAGGCGGAACTGGCGTCATCCTCGTGGGAGAATCCATTCCGTCTGAGTCGAACAAGTGGTGGTACGACGAACAGGTGATCCGGGTTGTCGCGAGGGAACGCCCCCAACGCATTTCCTCTATGGCCGGCTCCTCCCGAAGCAAAGTGAAACGATCAAGTGGAAAGCAAGGGAGGAGAGGCAACCATGGCTGAGGACGATCTCCAGAAGTGGGTCGCGAAGCGCGTCCGAGAGCTTGAGGGCCACCGGATATGGTGGACAGGGAAGGATGGGAACCCGGTTCACGTCAAGCTACAGTTGAAGGAGGTCGAGCTCTCGGCGAGGCCTGAAAGGGTCGGCCCCGGGAGCCCCCCGTCCCTTACGGAATCCGCGACAGTCCGCTTCACGCCCGCTCCGAGGCACGACCTCGAGGAAGAACCGGACGCAATCGACTCAATCGCTTCCGCAATCCTCGCGGTGGACGCCAATGGCGGATCCGACGATGAGATTGAGCGCCTTTGGGGGCGGCTCAAGGGGGAGGTCAGTTCCGTCTATGGCGACTGTAACATCATTCCAGGCGATGCAGGAGCGCCCTGCTTCGAGCGATTGATGATCTTCCCAGAGCACGTGAGTGTCCTTGCGCGACACCGACGACTGCCCAACACTCTCGAGTTTTGCGGGAACGAGCTCCAGCAGCTTACCCGGGGGTACACGGGCATCTGTTGCGCTCTCTGCGAGGGGACTGTGCACGCCCAGCAGTGTTTTCGTCCTCCCAAGTGGATGAATCGCATCATCGACGTACGTGGCGACTACAGCCGCGTACGCAGGGCGTGGGCTCCGCATCCACTCTGCCAGAATTGGTGGAGCGACGAGGATGTGGTACTTCCTCGGTCCCGAGCCAGGGTCGTGGACGAGCCCGACAACCAATCGGAGAGCGCAGCCATGACGCCGGAGCAGTTCGAGAAGATCATCCCCTGTTGGGCCCACTTCATTGGAGCGGTGAAGAGGCTGCGTGCGCTATCGGGCGCCCCCAACGGTTGTCCAGTGGTTCTGCTAGCAGGGCGGCGCGTGGCTTTGCACTAGGATTTACGGACGAGGCATGGTAATCGCAGAGACATGCCGACATGGGTCACCTCTCAGTGGCCCATCTGCTTCAGGGTCTCGATCATCTCGTGCTTGTCCGCGGTCCTTGAGTTAAGGAACTCCTGCCAGTCCAAGTAGGCGGCCTCCCCCTGGGTCTGCTTCACGAGTCGCATGTCCCGCGAGAGGTTCACGAAAGCGTTGTTCTGGAGGCGGTGGGCGAGCGTGGTGTTCGTTCCGTCGTTCGCGCAGACGACCGTGATGGCCTCTGCGAACCCCGTGGGAGGGACGATCCCTGCCCTGCACCCCGCGGTTGGTAGGTCACGCGCGAAGGATCGGTCCTTCGTAAGGACGAAGACTCGATGGCCCTCCCTCTCAAGGCGAAGCGCAAGCGCCGTGAGGCTGTAGTCGGCCTCTCGGTTCTCAACGTAGCCGTGAATCTCGTGAAGCTCCGAGTCCTCGACCGGCTCGAACTGGATGTAGCGATCCAGGTCCCCGGCGATGGTCAGATGCTCGCGGACCTCCTCGCGGATCTGCCGAGTACTGAAGAGGAGCGGGGCGAGCGGAGCGAGAAGGGAGACCTCCTTGACCAGGTCCCCCCGCCGCTGCTTGTGGTCGTCGGTCCACTTACCGAACAAGTCGAGAAGGGCGGAGGTGTCGAAGACGAGACGGACCGTAGCCGCGGGCATCAGTAACCCATCAAGGTGAGGACGAGGCGCCCCTGCTCTGTGAGGGAGATTCGACGTCGGCGCGTGTTTCCTTCCTCCTCGATCTTGGCAGGTGCCTGGCGTAGCCTCTCGAGCATGCGGTTCAGCCGCATCAGTCCCGCCTGGTCCTTGCTTGCCTTCGTGGACTCGATCTCATCCTTCCACTTCCCTCCAAGTAGCCGGTCAACGACCCGGTTCTTCTTGACCTCCCTCCCTCCGAGCGCCTTGATCGCCCGTAGGATCTCGACCTCGTCCTTGTTCGGGAGGTCCAGTTGGTAGCCTAGCATGTTCACGACATCGGCAACGCCCTCGGCCAGGGGTTCCGGCCCCTTCCGCCCCTTCGACTTGGGAGGGGGCTTCTCCAGCGTCTTCGTAACCACGTAGTAGGGGTGCGCCCCGTGGGCCATCGCCACCAACGCACCGGCGACCCCCTGAACCTTCGATCCTGTCGAAACGTTCACCCAGACCTCGTTTCCGGCTTGCGTCTCTTCCTTCACGACCTCGGCATAACCGCGTAGAAGATCCTCGAATGACCAAAGATCGACTGGCTTCTCCTTCACTTGCATCCTCGGCGCCTCCTTGGCGAGGTGCTCCCTAATCGCCTTGAGGTAAGGAGCCTCGTTGGCGGTCTCCCCTCTCTTGTCGACCATGAGCCAGAGACGATTCGCGCCCTGGTCGAGAGGGAGTTGGTAAACCCGATCGAGATAGTAGCCGACGGGGGCCACGTGGACCCGGAGCCCTCCCCTCAGCTTCGCCGCCATCTTGGTTTCCACGATTCTAACGCAGGCAGGTATAGAAAGGTCGTCGCGGGTAGGACGTCACGTGGCGAACGGTGCGGGGGTCGCGACGGCGGCCTTCAATGTCCACAACCCCGGGGGCAGCGGCTCCGTCCACAAGGCTGACCTCCCGGGACCCCGCCCTTACCCCGCCGCGCCGCCCCAGGGTCCCCGCCCTCCCGAGCCGGGATTCGGCCGTTGGTAGCAAGGAGGGGTTGTGGGGGACGAGCCGGTTTCAGCTCCTCCCTCGGTTCATAGCCTCCAGGAGGCTCCCCGCGCCCCTGGCCGAGCGGGTAGAGCCATGCACGCCAAGGACGGAATCGGGGCCTTCGAGGTCGAGGAGTCCCAGGTCCCGTCTACCCTCGAACCCCATCTCGAGGTCATCCGGAGCGACAAGACCTTCCCGCAGCTCTTCACGGGCTACGCGAAGGCACGGATCGTGACCTACGTCGCGGGGCCCAGCGACATCCTCGGGCTCTTTGAGCGAGAGAGGTTCGGGTCGGTCGAGCTGATCCTGAGTGAGGACTTCAACGACCTTCGAAACCAGCTCGAGGTCGAGGTCATCGGGAAACTCAAAGAGCTGATAGAGAGCGGGCGGCTCTCCCTTTTCGTCCCGAAGCCGAAGAACAAGATCCACTCCAAGCTCTACATCCTGGAGGGCACCGGGAAGGTCCGGCTCATCTTCACGAGCCGGAACCTGCTGGCGTCCCGTTCCGTCGACATCGCCCTCTACTTCGACCTTCCCCCCGAGCATCCCTTCGTCCAGGAAACCCGCCGGGCCTACGACCAGCATCTCGAATCAACGGTCCCGTTCTTCGGGGACCTCTTCGACAAGATCCGCGAACACCCGGAGGAGGAGAGGCAGCTCATCGAGGCGTTCCTCTCCGGGCCTGACGCAAGCACCGACACGGTCCCCGCCATCCTCTCCGAAGCCACGCACGAGGCCATCCAGAACCCCGACAAGGAGGTTCTCACCATCCGAATGCCGGAAGGGAAGGGCCAGCGGAAGCGGCTCGAGGAGCAGCTGGAGCAGGTCCCGCACACGGTCGTTGACGGGACATACCGCGTGAACCCGCAGCAGTTCAGGTCGGTGATCTCGCGGGCCGTGCAACTACCCATCATGGACGTGGACCGCGAACGCGGCCGAGTCTCCGAGATGATAGATGGCGACGTCGTTGCCCGGTCCGCCCCACCACCAGAGCGACGGGAGGAGGTCGCCGCGGCGCTCGCGCACGTCGAGGACTACCTAGCGACCATCGACGTGGAGCACGCCTCTGACAACGAGAAGAAGATCCACAAGACCGCCCTGATGGAGGTCCTGCTCTACCTCTTCGCTTCACCCTTCTCGCACGACCTCATGCGGCTCTGGCAGTCGCACTATGGCCTCGTCCAGAAGCGGGGACCCCGATTCCTCCTTGTCTACGGCCAGACCTACCGCGGGAAGACCACGTTCCTCGCCTTCGCCCTATCCTTGATCGCGGGGCGGACTATCGACCCCCTCTCTGCGAAGACGTTCTTCAAGGAGGGGTTCATTCGGAAGGCTCTGTCCTACCGGACCACCTTCCCCCTCATCTTCGACGACATGGCCACCATCTCCTCCGCGCAGTTCGAGGGAGTGGTCAAGAACTACTGGGAGAAGGATTGGACCGGACGAGA
>JAFLZI010000058.1 GCA_029785625.1 Nitrososphaerota archaeon
TCTGTCCTGACGTTGACCACGCTCTCGGCGATGACCTTCCCCACTCCGGGAGGAGCAGAGGAAGATGGGGGAGCGGGAAAAGTGACAGACCCGGGGGACGCCCTAGAGCCAGACTAGCGCTACAGCAGCGAGCCGAGGAACTTCTGCGAGTCGAAGGGGACGAGGTCGTCGTACCCCTGCCCCACACCGAGGAAGATGACCGGCTTCCCGGTGGAGTAGACTATCGAAAGCGCGGCGCCCCCCCGCACGTCGGCGTCAGACTTCGTGAGGATGGCCCCGTCGAACCCGACGTGCTGGTTGAAGAGCTCGGCCTGGGACACCGCGTCGTTCCCGGTCAGGGCGTCAGCGACGAAGATGCGGAAGTCTGGCTTGACGACCCTGGAGATCTTCGACATCTCCTCCATCAGGTTCTGGTTGGTCTGCATCCTCCCGGCGGTGTCTATGAGGAGGCAGTCGACGTGGTGGGCTCTGGCGTACAGGACTCCGTCCCTTCCGACCGCCGCCGGGTCTGCGCCGTACCGCTGCGATACCACCTTGAGCGACAGCCTGTCGGCGTGCTCGGTGAGCTGCTCTATGGCCCCGGGCCTGTGTGTGTCCCCGGCCGCGCAGACCACAGACAGGCCTCTCTTTTTCAGGAAGCTGGCGAGCTTGGCGACCGACGTGGTCTTCCCTGTCCCGTTTATCCCGAGGAACAGGATGATGTAGGGCTCTCCCCCTTTCGATTTTTCCCTGACGTTAGCCGCCAGGTCCACCGTCCCCGCCTTCTCGAACGCGGCCTTCAGGGCGGACGCGAGCCTCTCCCCGACCACCTCGGAGAGGTCTGCCGAGCGGTCGACCCTGGTCCCGGCGAGGCTCTTCTGGACCTCCGCGGTCAGCGCCTCGGCGACCCCCTGGGCTACGTCGCTCTCGATGAGCGAGAGCTGGAAGTCGAATATTGCCTTGTCGAGGCCTTCGCCGCTGAGCTCCTTCTCCTTTACCGCGGTGGTTATGGACGAGAAGGCCTGCTTCAGCCGGTCGAACAACGGGACCCCTACTGGCTTCGGCCCATCAGGCTGTTCAGTGCTTCCTTGTCTGCGTTCAGCCTCTGGGCGATCTCGTTCCTCTGGGTCACGATGGCCACGAGGGACTTCTCGATGTCGCGGCTCCTCTCCTCCAGGATGGCCACCGCCTCCTCCCTGGGTTTTTCGAGCACCACGTTGGCGCCCACCTGCACGAGCACCTTGTCGGTCGCCGGAGGATCCGCCCTCAGCATCACCCCTCCCCCTATCTGGGTGAGGACTTCTGAGGTCTTTTCCTGGAGCCCCTTTATCGCATCGAGCGCCGCCCGTCCCTCTAGGAGCGCCCGCTCGAGAAGGTTCTGCCTCGCGGTGAGCTCGTTATAGGTCCCTTCGAGGACCCTGATCTCCACGAGGATCTCGTTGACCGCCTCTTCGGCCGAGGGCTGCTGGCTCATCTCAGGATTTTCAAACGCTCAGCGCCCGCGTTATAAACACAAGCTCCGGTCCGGTAGTCAGGCTCCCGGCCACCGCGTTCCTCGAGTTGGCAACCAGGCCCGAGGCTACGTAGGGGACCCCCCCGTTCACTGACGTCGGATATGCGCTGACCCCAAGCAGATCCCCGAGCCGGGCCGCCTCGGCTTCGTCGAGCCCTGGATAGACGGCCGCGCCGCTGTTGGTGGCTACCGCGAGGGACCCCACCTGGTGATACTCCCGTATGGGGACCCTCTCCACCTCGGTCCCCAGGATGTCTTTCACCTGGGCGAGCGCCCTCGGTTCGAGGGCTGGGGAGGCGATGGCCCGCCTGTCGTTGGCTACCACGAGGTTCCCCGCGGCCGTCAGCTTGGATTCGAGCCTTGCGACGTTCAGCCCGGTGGCGCTCCTGATCTCCGCGATCTCCGCGTCCTCAGCCAGCCTGGAGACGAGCACCCCGTTCCCGTTCATTGACGCGAGCGCCCCCAGGAGCCTCGACTCCCAGATCGAAGTCGGGACTGCGGTCACCTGGAGGGCTTCGCAGAGCTTGTCGGACTTCGTCTGGGCGAGCCCCTTGGGTAAGAGGAGGAACCTGTCGTTGGCCCGCATGAAGATCCCTATGTTGGGGCTGCGGTAGATGTCCAGCAGGTGGAGACCCATCGGGTCACACTTTTTCTGGCTCTGGGGGGAGGCTGACCTTGACGACGCCGTCCTCGTCCCGCTCCATTTCGAGGGTGATGCGCCTCGGGGGGTGCTTGATCCCCCTCGCCCAGATCAGTTCGTTGACCTCGGTGTCGATGCTGACCTGCTCGGCCTTCATGTGGCGGGTCGCGAACTCCCTTATGACCGCCACTGCCTTCTTCGCCCTCCGGTAGGGCGGAGCCTCGTAGACCACGCCAAGCGGGACGATGTAGGTCCTGGTCATCTCTTCTTTCTTGTCTTCAGACAACTGTTATCACCTGAGCTTCAGCTTCCGCTGGCGCCAGTGCCTCCGCTGCGGGTTGGACCTGACCTTGCGGTTGGTCTTCACTATGACCCAGGTGGGGACGGAGCGCGCCTGCCTGGTTGCCTTGGTCAGCCTGTTCTTCTTCGAAGCGTCCTTCACTCGGGCCATTTCAGATCCTCCTGATGCTGATCTCGTGCTTCTTGCCCTGCAGAGCGGTGAGCATCTGCTTGACCTGCTCGTCGTCCACCGGCTTCGAGAGCTTCCCGGACGAGGCGATCTGGATGACATATTCCTCTATGGAGGAGGCGAGGTCCGGGCGGACCATCCTGACGTTGGCGAGCCGCTGCCTCGCGTCAGAAGTGAGCGCCATCCTGAGGGCTCCTTCCCTCATCATCTTCCTCTCGGCGGCCTCCTTGTCGGGCTGCTTCTGTGGCTGCTCGGACATGGCTACGCGTACCTCGCGAGCGCTTTGTTTTCGGCGGCGAGCGCCGTGAAGACTTCCCGGCTCGTCTTGTCCAGCATCGCCCGCCCCTTCGGCGTCAGGACCCTCCCCTTCGGGGTCTTGGACACGAGCTCCGCCTGCTCCAGCTGCTTCAGGATCTTCCGGATGGAGGAACCCCCCGCGTCTCTGTGGTGCTTCGGGTAATAGTGCAACGCCTTCGTGCCGCCGTAGGCCCTCTCGAGGTCCCCCAGACCCACCGGGCCGTGGAGGTAGAGCTTCCGCAACAGCGAAGCCGCGCGGGTGAACCACCAGTCGGAGTTCGTAGGCGGCCGTTCAGCGTGGGAGCCTGTCTTGACGTACCTCGCCCAGTCGGGCTCCTGGACGGCTGAGACCGACTTCATCTGCTCGGCCAGGGCGGATATCAGCTTGGCTGACGGGACGTCGCGGGCGTTCACCATTTCGTTTCACGAAGCGGATTTCCGAGCCCTTTCCAACTATATTTAAGGCGTTCCGACGATTTTTCGGTTTACGCGGCCGCAATCGGCGCAGGTCACCCTGATGACGGTCTGCTTGCCGTGCCCCAGACGGACCCGGGCGTTGACGCCGGGGACGAGGAGCCCCTTGCACCCGCGGCAGGTGAACCTCCTGAGAGACGGGTCGAGGCGGACGTTGAACTTCAGTTTCACCTTCCTGGCCAGGGCCGCCTGTTCTCTGGCCATCGCCGGGTCGGTGTGGGAGAGGGCCACGGCCGACGCTGTCAGGAACCTGACGATGCTGGCGGCCTCCTCCTTGGCCCCCTTCCGGGACTTCACAGCCCCTGCTGTGCGGCGAAGGTCTTAACCGTGCTCCCGGGCTCTCGGGGCCGGCTTGATCAGCTTCGTGCTGGCGGAGTCTGCACTGGAGCTGGCCCCCAAGGAGATATGGGGGCGGCCGGCGGTCGCGAGCGACGCCAGGCGCAGAGGGAAGAAGCCAGGGGAGATACTCCTGGACAGGAGCTTCCACCACTCGGCCATGGAGAGGCTGCCTGACTCTGAGAAGAGGGGGAGGCCCGACCTGGTCCACGTCGCGCTTCTGAGCGTCACCGGGACCCCGCTGTACCTGGACGGGAGGGTGCGGGCATACGTCCACACCTGGCCGGGGAGGGTGATCGAGGTGGCCGAGAAGACGCGGATCCCCAAGAACTACATAAGGTTCAGGGGCCTGATGGAGGAGGCCCTGGCTGGGGGGTCTGAGGGAGGGCTGCTCCGGGTACACGACTGGGAGGTCAAGGAGCTCGTGAGGAGGGTCGGGGGCGGCAGGGCTTTCGGGCTATCCGTGCTCGGGCGGAAGTCTACCCCAAAGGGGCTCGCGGAGGAG
>JAFLZI010000059.1 GCA_029785625.1 Nitrososphaerota archaeon
TCGGACATGGTCTACAATACATCACGGTGTATACTTAAGGCTCCGGCCAGGATATCCGCGCCACGCCTTCGACCCCGTTGCTTCCGAGTCGAAGGAAGCGATTTCGTGTACCTTGCTGTCCTGCATCAACCTCGCGGACACCGCATCGGCGAACGACAGCTTCCACCCGTACTTCGATATCCTGTGGCAGTACATCTGCGTTGAAACTAGCCGACTGGGCCAGAAAGAACGGCCTCGGCGAGGCGCCGGGACAGGGGCTCGCGCCTGGACCCGCCCGTGTCAGGGCTGTCTCATCCGCCCCGGAGGCGCGCCGCCCCGATCTGGCCCCGGAGGCACGGGCGCCGTTTTATTATTGTATGAATCATTTATTACCACTGGCCGTGCGGCACGTGTGCACGGACATGGGCAAACCTGCACCCTGCCACGGGGGAGGGGGCACCTCTGCTTCACGCACGACGGAGCTCCAACATGGCGCGCAGCAAACAGCGTCCAACTGGCTACACAGCTACCTCAAGAAGCAGATGACCGCCTCCAAGAGGAGGGGTGCCTGGTTCCGCCTCGAGAAGCGGGAGCGGTCCATGTTCTCGCTGGCGCTGCGGCTGAACGCCTCGTTCAGGGGGTATGACCTCCTGAAGGCGATGGTCGGGGTCCTCAAGAAGCTGATGGAGGCCCCGGGGATGGCGTGCTGCCAGCTGACGCGCGGCGTCCGGATGGCCTGGGCCCTCTCTGAGAAGTGCGCCCAGTGGGGGAACCTCCGCGCCAAGGAGTGGAGGAACGACGTTGGATACGCGAAGTATCTGTCTTCGCACATGTGCGGGGGGGCGGCCTTTTGAGCCTCCGGCCGGCGAAGACGGAGTGATAATCGCCAGGTCGCCGTTCCGGCTGTCCCTCGGGGGCGGCGGGACAGACCTCCCGAGCTACTACTCTAAGAAAGGCGGCTTCTTCGTCAGCGGGGCCATCGACAAGTACGTCCACGTCGCGGTCAACCCGCGCTTCGAGCAGGACAGCATCAGGGTCAGCTACTCCAAGACGGAGATAGTCGGCGACGCAGCCAGGCTGGAGCACCCGCTGGTCAGGGAGGGGCTGGAGATGGTCGGCATAAGCAAGGGGATCGAGATAGTGTCGGTGGCGGACGCCCCGGCCGCGACCGGGCTGGGGTCGTCGGGGAGCTTCTCCGTCGGGCTGCTCAGGGCCCTGCACGCCTACCTCCAGGAGGAGAAGTCCGCGCAGTTCGTCGCCGAGGAGGCCTGCAGCATCGCCATGAACCGCCTCCGGGAGCCCTCGGGGAAGCAGGACGAGTACGTGGCCGCCTTCGGGGGGGTCAGGTCCTACGAGGTGGACAGGGACGGCGAGGTCAGGGTACATTCCATGAACCTCTCGACCCAAACCCTGGCCGAGCTGGAGGCCAGCACCATGATGTTCTACACGGGGATGACCCGGAGCTCGTCGTCGGTCCTCTCCAAGCAGAAGGCGGCCATCGAGGGGGGCGCGGGGGTGGACAAGATGGACAGGATCAAGGAGATAGGCTTCGGCGTCAGGGACGCGCTGGCGGCGGGGGACCTCACGAAGTTCGGCGAGCTCCTGGACGAGCACTGGAAGGCCAAGCGGGGGGTAGTGAGCGCCATGTCCAACGACAAGATAGACCACTGGTACGACACGGCGAAGAAGTACGGGGCCCTCGGGGGAAAGCTCTGTGGCGCGGGGGGCGGCGGCTTCCTCATGGTCTACTGCGAGAACGGGAGGTCGAAGCTCCGGGAGGCCATGGCCAAGGAGGGGCTCGTGGAGCACAGGTTCCACTTCGAGCCCGAAGGGTGCAAGATAATCCACAACGCGTGAGAGCATGGACCACTCCAAGTTCGTGGCCGGGTACCTCGACGGGGTCGAGGACGTCGTCAGGAAGATATCGAAGGCGGACATCGAGGCGGTCATCGGCGTCCTGTACGAGGCTTGGAAGAACGACAAGGCGGTATACATCTGCGGGAACGGCGGGAGCGCGAGCACCGGAACCCACTTCGCGGCCGACCTCAACAAGTACGTCTCCTCTGACGCGCCGCACAGGTTCAGGGCCTTCGCCCTGGTGGACAACATCCCTCTGATGTCCGCTCTGACCAACGACGACGGATGGAGCGACGTCTACTCATATCAGTTGGAGGCGTTCATGAGGGAGGGGGACGTCCTTGTGGGGATAAGCGTCCACGGCGGGTCCGGGAGCGACAAGGCCGGGCCCTGGTCGCAGAACCTCCTGAAGGCGGTGAAGGTCGCGAAGGAGAAGAAGGGGAAGGTCGTGGGCCTCGTCGGGTTCGACGGGGGGATGCTGAGGAAGCTCGCGGACGCGTCCATCGTCGTGCCTGCCGACTCGACGCCGCAGGTCGAGGGGTTCCACCTGGTGCTGACGCATCTCATCTCGGCGAGGCTCAAGGACGCCATAGGGAACAGAAGCGAGCGTTATTGAGGGACAGTCCCGGTGGGCTCCCATGTCCAGGCTGCGTCGCGATGAGACGCGAAGGCTCGGCCCCTGGAAATCCTGCATACTAGGAGGCCTACTGCCCCTACCATGCCCGCCACGAAGGTGACGCGGAACTACCGGGTCGCAGTCCCGGCGGACATCAGCGGCAGGGCAGCGGTGGAAAGAGGCGTCATCGTCTTCCAGGTACAACGGCCGCCTGATGCTCTCCCAAGCCAAGAGGCTCGCCGCCAGCCTGTTGGCCTTCGACGTGGAGCCGGAGCGCGACGCGAGGAGGTCGGAGGTCGTCCCACTCTGATGGGTCTGGCGACGAAGACGACAGCGTCTGGTCACGAGAGCGCTGACGGGGTCAAGAACAGCCGGCGTTGAAACAGAGGAAAACGAAGCCCGACGAGTTCGCCGCCCTGCTGAGCGGGTCTGTGCGAGCCAAGTCCAGGCCGGAGGGCCTCAAGGGAATCTGGGGGGTCGACCATCCACATGAAACGGGCGTCGGTTCAAGGGCGGCCCTGGTCGACCGGGACGGAATCGTGAACGAGATGGTCTACTACCCCGACCCGGGCGTCGTCGACAGCCCGTTCACCCCCAGGCAGTTCGTCCTCGTCGAAGGAGCCGGGGAGGCGCTGAGGGAGATCATGTCGGCCGGGTACAAGCTGGTCCTCGTGTCGAACCA
The DNA here is from genome assembly GCA_029785625.1 of Nitrososphaerota archaeon. Next base: position 3,135 of record JAFLZI010000059.1, read on the forward strand.
ACCCGGCATCGCCAAGAAGCACATGACCATGGCATCGTTCAAGAAGATACAAGCGAAGATGCACAGGCTGCTGAAGGCTGAGCACGTCAGGCTCGACGGGGAGTACTACTGCTTCCACCACCCCCAGGCGAGACTCGCGGCCTACCGCGCCGACTGCTCCTGCAGGAAGCCGAAGCAGGGGATGCTCCTCGACGCCGCCCGGGACCTCGGGCTGGACCTCGCCCGCTCGGTGATGATAGGGGACGGGCTGCAGGACGTGCTAGCCGGGAAGAGGGCAGGGTGCAGGACGGTCCTTGTGGCGAACCTGAGCGGGATGCTGAACGACAAGATGGAGGAGCTGGGGGCGCGGCCGGATTACGTCGCGCGGAGCGTCAGGGAGGCGGCAGGCATCGTCAAGAGCATGGCACCGGAGGCTCCTTCTCGATGACCCACCCGTTGTCCGCCAGGGACGGCCGTCGGCGGCCCCAGGATCCGGACCCGGAAGGGCTGACGTCCACAGAGGTGTCGGCTCTCCCGTCCAGGGCGGACTTCCTGCGGGGGTTTTTGTATAACCCCCATGCGAGGGTGTGCTGACAGCATGAAGCGGTTCGAGGTCTGGGTGGACTGCGACACCAAGGACGAGAGGGAAGTGAGGCGCAAGGTGCAGGACGCGCTCGAGAAGGCCGGGGTGGACTACACCATGCTCGCCAACTCGGTCGAGATAATCAAGAAGGGCAGCCAGAAGTGATAGCGCCCTCCACTTGCGGCCTACGGCTGGGACGGACGGCCGTCGTGCAGACGAACCCTCGGGTCTGACTGGTAAGTGAGACTAAGCAGGTCGTCATCGGTGAGGGCCAAACAAGGGACAGGTCACCATCCCCGCGGAGACAAGGGGGGAGCTTGGCATGGAGGAGGGGACCGCTCTCGAGGCGCGAAAAGAAGAGGGAGGCGCGCTGCCGGCCGTGAAGCCTTCGATCGAGCCATGCAAGGCGGTGGGAAGGGACGAATAGGAGAGGATCATCCACGAGCTCGACGGGACGAGCAGGCGATGTCGACGCGTCCCGCTTCCGGTCCATGGGTGAAGCCCAAGTGG
>JAFLZI010000005.1 GCA_029785625.1 Nitrososphaerota archaeon
CCTTCGCGGTGCGGGACGGCGGGGAGCTGAAGACTGTCGGCAAGGCGTACAGCGGCCTGACGGACAAGGAGATCGACGAGATGACGCGCAGGCTGAAGGAGATCACCGTGAAGGACTTCGGCTACCGGCGACAGGTGAGGCCCGAGATCGTCGTGGAGGTCGCCTTCGACAGCGTCCAGCGGAGCGGCAGGCACGACTCGGGGTACGCCCTCAGGTTCCCGAGGATTAAGAGGATAAGGACCGACAAGGGGCCCTCGGACATCGACGGCATAGGGGAGGTCGAGAGGATCTTCAGCGGCCAGAAGCTGAAGGTGGACGAGGCCTAGGCGGTCTCTGCTCCTTATATCCGCGCCGCTGCCTGGGAGGCCGGTTGTACGCGGAGCTCCTCATCGCCGCTTCCTTGGCGGTCGCGGCGTACCAGGACGTCAAGGACAGGGCTGTGAGCGACATCGTCTGGGTCCCGGCCGCGGCCGCGGTGGCCCTGACGCTCTATTCGCTCTACGCGTCGGGGGGCGGGGGCCTGGAGTTCTACCTCGTGAAGCTCGTGCTGATAGGGGGGCTTGCGCTGGGGTTCACCTTCCTCGGTGGGATCGGCCAGGCCGACGGGATTGCCATAGCGGCGGTGGCCGCTGACCCATACTTCCTCTCCCCGCTGGCGCCCCTCCTCGGCGCGGCTGTGGTCGCCGGGGTGCACATCGCCTACGAGTTCGCCAGAGGGAACGCCGGAAGGAGGAAGACGATCCCCATGGCGCAGTTCCTGAGGGAGCAGCGGTGGATCCCCAAGGCCATCGTGTCGGGCGAGGCCAGGACCGAAGTGAGCAGGGACGTCAACGTCGCCAGGGACGAGGTGGAGGCGTCGGGGAAGCCGGACGCCATGGTGGAGGTGAGCTACGGGGTCCCCACGGTCGCCTACCTCGGGATAGGTTTCGCCGCCTACGTCGCCTACATGCTTCTGTTCAGTTACGCGGCCTTCGCGGCCCTGCCCTAGGCGGCGCACTGACAGGTTAAATCAGCAGTGCGGAGAGCCGGAGGGGCCAATGACGTTTGTAGCCCTCGAAGGATTCTCGGGGACTGGCAAGACCTCCCTCGCGGTCAGGATGGAGGAGATGGGGTGGCTGCGCCTGCAGGAGTCAGCCCACGCCGTCAACTCGGACATCCCGGTGGCGGACAGGGCGGACACCGCTGCCGACTACAGCCTGCTGGGGGCGACCATGACCTACAGCTCTATCATATCGAAGCAGAGGTGGAAGAGGAACATCGTCTCCGAAGGGTACCTGATTTCAGACCTGGCCTATGCGAAGATAAGGATGGAGCTGGGGAAGAGCGCCGCCTACCCGAAGATGTTCACCATGGTGAAGGGGATACTCTCGGAGCCGGCCCTCAGGCCAGACCTCTACATCCTCCTGAAGGCCGCGGACGAGACGATAAGCAGCAGGCAGCTGGTGAAGAACGAGAGGGAAAAGAACCTCACTGAGTTCTTCAGGACGAGGTACTACACCGCGCTGTCGGAGATACACCAAGAGCTGGGGGAGGGCGAGGTCGAGATCGTGAAGACAGAGTCTGACATCGACGCCACCCTGAAGGACATCGTCGGCATCATTGAGAAGCGCAAGGTGGTCACGGCCTGACCCCGAAGGAGTGGGAGACGTTCCTCCTCGGAGCGACGCAGGAGGTCCAAGGGCGGCTGTCGCCTCTGGCCGCCAGAGGGGGCCGCGGCAGGGTCGTGGGGGTCGGCGCCGCCGGGGACAGGACGATCTACGCGGACAGGCTGGCTGAGGTCATCCTCCTGAAGAGGCTGGGCGAGGTCGATGGGGTGCGGGTCCTCAGCGAGGAGGCGGGGGACGCCGGGGACCCGGACGGGAGCACGCTGGCGGTGGTGGACCCGCTCGACGGCTCCTCGAACTTCGAGCGAGGGATACCGTTCTACTGCACCTCGGTCGCCGTCGCAGAGGGCGGGACCCTTGACGGGATCCTAGCCGGGGTGGTGAGGGACCTGGTCACCGGGGACGCCTACTCCGCCAGGAGGGGGGGTGGGGCCAGGAAGAACGGGAAGCCCATCAGGACCAGCAGGGCGGTCAGGGCCGCCGAGGCGGTGGTGGGGGTGGACCTGAGCAGGGGGCCCCCGGGCCTGGCCCAGGGCATCGCGCCCCTGCTCGGTGGGATCAAGAGGCAGGTGCACCTCGGGGCCAACGCCCTCGAGCTCTGCTTCCTCGCCGAGGGGAAGACCGACGCCTTCGTTGACCTGAGGGGGACGATGAGGATAACTGACTTCGCTGCCGCCTACCTCGTGGCGTCAGAGGCGGGGGCGGTGGTCACCGACGGCCGAGGAGGGAAGCTCTCCCCGGAGTTCGACCTCAGGCACAGGTTCAGCTTCGTGGCGTCGGGGAACGGCTCCATCCACGGAGAGGTCCTGGAGCTATGCGGCGGGTGGGCGAGGAAGGGGGCCGGGCGGAGCTGAGGGTCACCATAGTCCTGGGGACCAGGCCGCAGATAATCAAGAGCGCCCCGGTCTTCCAAGCCTTCGTCAGGGCCGGGGTCGAATGCGACATAATCAACACGGGCCAGCACTACGACTACGAGATGAACCGCGGTTTCTTCAAGGAGCTCGACCTGCCGGACCCGTCCGCGGACCTCAACGTCGGCCAGGGGACCCCGAGCGAACAGGTCTCCGCCATAGTCGGGAGGCTCGGGAAGGAGTTCGCTGCGAGGAAGCCGGACCTCGCGGTGGTCCCCGGTGACACCAACTCGGCCCTGGCGGCCGGGGTGGCGTGCTCGAAGTCGGGGGTACCGTCGGCCCACCTGGAGGCTGGGTGCCGCTCGGGAGACGCGCGGATGGCCGAGGAGGTCAACAGGAGGGTCCTGGACCATGCTTCCCAGGTCCTGCTCTGCCCGACCGCCGGCTGCGTGGGGAACGTGAGGTCGGAGAAGGTGCTCGCCGAGTCCATCACCAACGTCGGGGACACGATGTACGACTCCCTCCTCAGGTTCATCCCTTCGGTCGACAGGACGGACGCGGCGGCCGCCCACGGCCTCGAAGACGGCGGGTACGCGTTCATGACGTTGCACCGGGCGGAGACCGCGGACGACCCGGGCACCCTGAAGGAGGTGCTCCGCACGGTCAGCGGGCTCGGGGTCCCGGTGGCGTTCAGCGTCCACCCCCGGACCAGGGAGCGAATGAGGGAGTTCGGCATTGAGCCCGGGCCCGCAGTGGAGCTCCTCGGTCCCCTCCCCTACGTGGAGACGCTTTCCCTCGTGAAGAGGTCGAGGTTCGTGGTGACGGACTCCGGCGGGCTGCAGAAGGAGGCGTACTGGCTCGGAAAGCCTGTCCTCGTCGCCAGGGAGTCCACCGAGTGGGGCGAGATAGTGAAGACGGGGGCGGCGTTCCTGGTGGGGACCAGCGCATCAGGGATCAGGTCCGGGTTCAGGAAGGTCGCAGGGGTGAAGAAGGGGGCGTTCAGCTCTTCGAGGAGGATTTTCGGGAGCGGAAACGCTTCTGAAAACGCAGCCCGAGCCGTCATGAGGTACCTCGCCCGCGCCGCCAAGGGGACCCGTTGACCCCCGACGGAAAGACAGCCACGGTCCGCCGCAGGATAGTGATGCTCCTTTCGAACCCGGCGACCTTCGACCAGAGGCCGCTCAAGGAGGCGCACACCCTGGCGAGGGCCGGGTGGCCGGTGACCATACTCGCGTGGGACAGGGAGCTCGAGACGCGGTCGGACTCGGTCTTCGGCGACGGCCTTGTGGTCAAGCGCATGAGGGTGGGGGCGGGCCACGGGACCCCGTTCCTTACCCTCCCGAAGCTGCTCCTCTTCTACCTGTGGTGCGTCGCCCACCTGGCGTTCTCTGACGCCGGCGCGATCCACTGCCATGACGTCGACACACTCCCCCCCGGCATCGCGGCCAGGGCGCTCAGGCTCGGCCGGCCTAGGCTGGTCTACGACATGCACGACCTCCCCGAGGCGTTCCTCAGGTTCTTCCCTCTGAGCAGGTACACCCAGGCCGTCGCCCTGGCCGTCGCGAGGAGGTCAGCCGAAGCGGTCCTGATCGTGAACGAGAAATTCGTGGGGCACCTCGGGAGGCTCGGGTTCAGGAGGTCGAAGCTGGTGGTGATAATGAATGCGCCCCCGGCGGCGAGCGGGAGGAAGGGGAAGGACCGCGGGGAGGGGTTCGGCGTCCTGTACTACGGATGGCTGGGCGAGGAGAGGGGGGTGAAGCTCCTCCTCGAGGCGGTGGAGGGGCTGGGCGGGGTGACTCTCACCCTGGCCGGGAGGGGGGAGCTGGAGGGGGCGGTGAGGAAGGCTGCAGCGGCAGACCCTGCCGTGAGGTTCCTCGGGTGGCTGAAGATGGAGGAGCTGAGCCCCGTGATACGCGAGGCGGACCTCATCCCGTCCCTCTACGAGCCGAGGACGCGGAACGCTGTCCTGGCCACCCCGGGGAAGCTCCTTACCGCCATGTCGCTGTCCATACCCACCCTGGTCCCCGCCGGGACCTACCAGGCCGAGATCGTCGAGGAGTACGGATGCGGCATGGTGGTGGACTGGAAGAGCGCGAGCGAGGTGAGGGGGGCCATCCGAAGGCTCGCGGACGACAGGGGCCTCTACGAGAGGCTCTCAGCAGCGTCCTACGAGGCTTTCGTGTCTTCGTTCAGCTGGGAGGTCATGGAGTCGAGGCTCCTCGAGATGTACGGCAGGATGCTCATTTCCTGAGCAACCCCTCGTAGACTTCGTGCCACCTCGCGGCTACAGCCGCCGGGTCGTTCTCCTGGGGGAGGCCCACGGCCACGGTCCCCTCGCTGTCGACCACCCTGCATCCGCAGGCGAGGGCCTCGAGCCCGGTCCTGCTCAGGGCGGGGAGGACGGCCCCGGTCGGGCTCCGCTTCACGTCGATGTAGTAGGCGTAGGACCCGAGGACTTTCGGCATCTCCGCGTGGCTGACCTCCCCCCTGCGCAGCCAGGCGAGGGTCAGGCCGAGCTTCTTCGCCAGCGCTTCGGCTTCGGCGTCGGCGCCGTAGTGGAAAGAGAGGGCTGCCCCCTGGGCGGCCGGGGCCAGGCCTCGCCTGAATGAGTCGGTGTCGACCGGGTTGGGGACTGACACCGCCCCGGGGGGAGCGCCGTCGAGAAGATAGGGGGCTGCGACCGCCACCATGTCGGCCCTCCCCCAGCGCCGCTTCTTCTCCGGCCACCTCCCTTCGATGTCGGTCCCATGGTAGTGCATGACGACAGGGACGCGGTGAAGGCGCTTGATCCAGGGTACGACCCTGTCGAGTGAGTGGACGTGGACGACGTCTGCGCCCCCGGACATCCGCAGGGCCCTCAGGAAGAACCTCGCGGCGCCGTCGCCGTAGGCCGTGCCGTAGGTGGTCAGCCCGGTCCGGTCCGCCGCCTTCCGGGTGATCACCGTGCTTTCCGAGTGGAACGCTCTGTCGGCGAACTTCGCGATGACGCTGGCCACGCCAGCCGTGTTCCAGACGTGGAGGACGCGAAGCGCCACAGGGAGCCTTGACCGCCGAGAATGGATAAGTCTTCCAGAGCTGACGAAGCCGGCGGGGCCAGGGCATCGCCGCTGCGCCGTGAAAGGAGACCGGCCCGAAAAAACGCTTTAACAGTTGGGGGGCGGAAGCGCTCCGGGTGCAGGAGAACCACAACGCCGCCCTGATAGTCCTTGACACCCTGAGGGAGGACTTCTCGGGCGGGCTGGAGGCGCTGAAAGCCAGGGGCTTCGTGAAATACGAGAACGCCGTTTCCACTTCCCCCTGGACCCTGCCCTCCCACGTGTCGATGTTCACCGGGGAGCTGCCGTCGTCGCACCTGGTCCACGAGTCCCGGGGGCTCCACATGTCGAACATCGCGCAACACTCGAAGTCCAGGCTCGGCGCCTCGGAGGCCAACATACTTCGGGTGCTGAAGTCCAGAGGCTACACCAGTTACTGTCACACCTGCAACCCCTTCATCTCGCCCGCCTTCGGTTTCGAATTCGACGTGCACCGCGAATACAGGTCGATGATCGAGATGACGGACGTCAGGCAGCGCATCGGTTCGCAGAAGACGCCTGCGTCGAAAGCCCTCGCGCTGCTCAGGGGGGGCGACCTGTCCCTGCTCCTGCGGCTGCTCAGGCGCCGGGCTGCGAAGCGAGCGTACAGCGCCCTCGGGAGGCCCGTCCTCGACAAGGGGTCGAAGATGGCGCTGACCCAGCTGAGAGCGGGCGAGCTCCGCGCGCCGTTCTTCATCTACGTGAACATCATGGAGGCCCACGAGCCGTACAGGTGGGGGGAGCCCATGGACGTGACCCGGCTCTCCATCCTCGCGCGGCAGGTCAGGAACCCCGGATGGAAGGAGCGCTACGAGCGCAACGCCGCGCTGGCCGTCGAGAGGGGGTTGGAGGCCGTGCGAGCCATCGAGAGATACGACCCGCTGGTGGTGGTCACGTCGGACCACGGCCAGCTCCTGGGCGAGGGAGGGAGGTACGGCCACGGGTACTTCCTCGACGAGTCTCTGCTCAGGGCTCCGCTGTACGTCAGGTTCCCCTCGGGGGTCGACCCCCCCGCCCAGGAGGGGGGGTGCGTCAGCCTGAAGGACGTCAGGGCCATCATCGCGCGGGCGATGGACGCCGCCCCTGTCAAGGTGGGCGGAAAGGCGGCGATGGCCGAGAGCTTCGGCCCGCACGTTGATCTGAGCCCGTACCTCGGCGCAGACGCAGATGCGGAGCTGAGGAGGCTCTACGCCACCCGGAGAAGGGTATTCTCAAAGGAGGGGAGCGTCGTCTACAACTCGTCCACCGGCGTCGCCGAGGAGGCCTCCGGCGGCATAGGAGAGGAGGAAGCGCGCGAACTGGCGGCGATGGCGGCCAGTGTCAGGGAGGCTCCGGCGCCGGTCGTAGGGATGACCGCTGAGGAGGAGACGGAGCTCACGGAGCGCCTCTCCAAGCTGGGATACGAATAGGCGAGCCCAAGCGAGGGGTCAAGGGAGGAGCAGGTCCCACACCCTGGCGAACCGCTCCCTCGACCCCCTATCCACGGCGGCCAGGGCCCCGAAGTAGACCATGCCTCCGACAGCCACCACCACCGCCAACCTGAGCCCGAAGACGATGGTAGGCATCGGGGTCGGGAGGAGCAGCGGGGCGAGCAGCCGGACGGAGGCGCCCATGGCCAGCGCACATCCGACGTAGAAGGCCAGGGGCCTGAGGGTCCCCTTGAAGGAGGCGGCCCCTAGCCTCCGGCCCTTGACCGCGACGAGTATGACCGTCAGCACGAGCTGGGACGCGGCCCAGTAGGCGATCACGGTCTCCGGGGACGCCGAGGCCACGCCACCCCAGTAGACGATCAGGGCGACCGATGAGAGGTAGACCGCGCTGTAGACCAGGTTCGCCACTGGGACGAAGAAGAGGTTGCTCCTGACGAGCCGCTTGAACCTGTCCTCGACCGCCAGGTCGGACCTCTCCCGCCCCATGAGGGACCTGTCGAGGACGGTGCTTACGGCGCCGGCCAGGACGGAGAAGGCGAGGATCACCAGGGGCCCTGCCGTGCCGACGTAGCTCTTCGAGAGTAGATAGAGGAGCTCAGGGGCGAGGGCAGCCGCGCCGACCGCCATGGGGACCCCGAAGAGCATCATGAAATCGAAGAGGGTGGCTATCATCCTGTCCCCGGCCCCGCGGAGGAGGAGCGGGTAGAGGGCATAGGAGAGATAGCTGCTGTAGCCCACGATCATCGCCACCGAGAACGCCGCCTGGTAGTATCCGACAAGGACGGTTCCCGAGATCAGGAACGCGATGTAGGTGTCTGCTATGCCCACGACGTAGGGGGCCGAGTTCATCGCGGGGAGCCACGCGTCCCTGAGCCAGCCCTTCAGCCTGCCGACCGAGGGGGGGCCTGACATGGTCCCCCTGGCGTAGTACAGCCCCGCCACCCCAAGGACCAGGTTGGACACAGCGAGGGCGGCGAAGGCGCCCGCGATCCCTACCCTGAAGACGAAGAGGAGCGGATAGACGACGGCGAGCTTGGAGAGCTCCCCGGCCAGGAGGACGTAGCCCGTCGCCTCTGGGTCGTGGGCGAGGAGGAGCGAGTTCACTCCGGAGTAGAAGTAATTCACCGGGACCAGCGACAGGGCGAGGACGAAGAGTCCGAGGGAGCCTGTGATGGCGCTCTGCCTGACTACAGCCAGCGCCGAGAAGACCGCGATCCCCACGACGGTGAGGAGGAGGCTGCCGAGGAGGGCCGTCTTCCCTACGGTCTCCCCCCTCGCGGTCTGCCTCGACGACCAATAGTTCACGGCCCCGAGGGGGTAGGTGGAGAAGGCGACGAGGTCGGCGACCACCTCCAGGAGGCCGAACTGCGAGGTGCTGAGCGTGTGGGTGACCATCACGATGAAGAGGAGGCCGGTGAATATGCTGACTAGCCTCGCGCCGAAGACGACGATCCCCGCCCTGTGGGGGGCTATGGGAGGCACTACGGAGCGAACACCCTGGCCGCTTTGACCCCGGAGTCAGACCCTCTGCTCGGAATCAATGACTGGGGCGACCCGGACGCCTTTGGTATAATATCGTTCCACTGCGGGTCATGCCCGCTGGAGAAGGGAGCCTAGGACGGCTTCGTCTCCGGAGGCTTCTCCGTGGAAGCCGCGGGCTGCTCCGGGATGTCGGTGATCGGCTCTGGAGGCGGCGTGGTGGCCATGGTGTACCCGATCCACGCGAGGATGGCGAGGAGGACCAGGACGGCGACGAAGGCGGTGATCTCCAACACGATGAGTGGGAAGTAGAAGATAAGCAGGCCGTAGACGATAATTCCGATAACGCTGCCTGCGAAGATTCCGCCGCCAATCGCCCTATCGTTGGCCATGAAACGCGCGTCCGCTCCGAAGGCGAAGATATAACGGTTGTGGGACTCTTAGGATGGAAGCCCTTTCGCTTTCTCAGCGACGGTCCTGGCCGACAGGCCCCCCCAGACATTTCGCCGTTCAGGCGGGCGACGATTTCTTTCGCCACGGCTCGGTGGTCGCCGCCCTTCCACCAGCCTCGGCCCGGGCGGGCTGGGGAGGAAGTCTGTGGCGTGCAGGAAATCCGACGAAGGAGGCTTTCGTGTGGGGCAAGAAAACAGTTCCCGGGGCGCACCGGCGCCGGCGACCAGGTTCGGGAGCGCAAAGGCACACCCCGAGCCCGCTCGCGAAGCCAGGGCCCCCGGTATGGAGCCTGCGGGCGAAGGGACGGCTCTACTTCCCGGTGATCCGGAACAGGGTGGTCCCGCAGGACGGGCACTTGCCTCTGATGGCATGTCGCCCGTTCTTGAAGGTGACTTCCTTCGGCGAGGCTATTTCCCTGCTCTTTTTCTCTTTGACGCAGTAGGCGTTCATGGCCCGTAAACCGGGTGGAGCATGATATCATGGCCTAGGCCGCATGAATTCAACCATTATGATAACGTGTTTTGACAAAAACGCGGCTGCTCGGAGGCGCTCTCCGGTCACAGGGACCGGGCGGACCAGGCTCGGCGAGGGCCCTGCACGCGCCTGCACGCGCCTGCCCGCGGCTAACCTGCGCTCGGAGAGGGCGCGCCAGAGGCTCAAGGCTAATCAGGGGGGCCGGTTCCCTCGCTGCAGATGGAAGGCGCGGGCGGCGCCGCGATCAGGCCCCGGAAGATGGACGTCGAGGCGCTGCTGGGGACCCTGGTGAAGGAGCATGGGGTGATGAGGGGAGCGATCGGGCGGGCGAAGGACGCAGCGGCCAGGGGCGACCTCCACGCCGTCAGCGCTGAGCTCCGCGGCATCGACCCGCTCTTCAGGCAGCACGTGGCGGACGAGGAGGCGCAGATCCTCGGCCTCCTGGTGGGAGAGCTGGGGCGGGAGAGGGCGGCAGAGGCGATCAGGATCTTCCAGCAGCACAGGCCCATCTACCAGCTCATGCTGAAGGTGAGGGAACTTGCCTCGAGGCCTTCGGAGGGGCTGCGAGAAAGCGAGGCCGAGCTGGCGGAGCTCTTCGAACTGCACGCCAGGGCCGAGGAGTCAGCGGTGTTCCCCAGGGCCGCTTCTCTGGGCGCGGCTAGGCGCCCTTCTTGACCATGTACCAGGTGCCAAGGGACTTCGCGCAGAGCTTCCCTTCGGCGTCCCTGACCTCGCCTTCGGCCGTGGCCACCCTCCCCCCTGCCCTCACCACCCTGCCCAGGACGACGAAGGGTCCCTTGGACAGTGGCTCCAGGAAGTTCACCTTCAACTCCATGGTCAGCTGATCCGTGCCGGGGTTGACAGTCATGACAGCTATGCCGCAGGCGTTGTCGAGGGAGTACATGACTATCCCGCCGTGGACCATCCCGCCCCTCCTGGCGACCGCCCTGCTGAATGGGAACCTGAGCTCCGCGCTCCCCTCCCCGACCTTGACGACTTCGTAGCCGACGGCCCTGAAGAGCTCGCTGTCCATGGCCATGGCCTTCTGCACCTCTGCCTCCACGTCCGCCCGCGCCTTCCTGGCGGCCGCGAAGAGTCCCTTGAAGCTCCCTGCCTGCTCGAGGAGTCTGTCGAAGCTCACGTCGTGGGGCGGCCCCGAGCGGACCGTTTAACCATTGTAGGGGCGCCGACCCCCTGCAGGGCCCTCCCGTCCGCGTCCTCGGCTGGAGGGGTGCGCTTATCTAAGGTGGGCCCGGCTCCGATTTCGTCGCCCATGGACAGCGCGCTCCCCCCGAGGGCTCAGAAATGATGATCGAGACCAAGGACCTCACAAAGAAGTTCGGCGCCCTCACCGCCGTCGAAGGGGTGACCCTCAGTGTGGCGGAGGGGGAAGTGTTCGGGTTCCTCGGACCGAACGGAGCGGGAAAGACGACGACCGTGAGGATGCTCTGCTCCCTGATATCGAGGACAAGCGGTGAGGCGCGGATCGGAGGGTACGACGTCGGCGACGACGAGGGCTCGCTCAGGGCCAGGAAGATGATAGGCCTGGTCTCGGACAACGTCGGGCTCTACGAGGTCCTCAGCGCCTACAGGAACCTCGAGATCTACGGGAGGCTCTACGGGGTACCGGAGGCGAGGAGGAGGGAGAACATAGAGAAGCTGCTCACGATGCTCGGGCTGTGGGAGAAGAGGGACGTGGCCGCCGGGACCTTCTCCAAGGGGATGAAGCAGAAGCTGGCCGTGGCCAGGGCCCTGGTCCACGACCCCGAGGTGGTGTTCATGGACGAGCCGACGGCCAACCTCGACCCGGAGTCGGCAAAGACAGTCAGAGAGTTCATCCTCGAGCTCAAGAAGGAAAGGAGGACCATATTCCTGAACACCCACAACCTGGACGAAGCCGAGAGGGTCTGCGACAGGATAGCCATACTGAACACCAGGCTGATGGCGACGGGGACCCCGGGAGAACTGGAGAGCATGGTGGGGGGGAAGAAGGTGGTAGTCGAGCTCGCCCGGCCGAGCGAGGCGGTGGTCGCGGCCCTGAACGAGAGATACGCCGGGTTCACCGTGGCCCCGGGTGGGACGAGGCTGACCTTCGCCCCCTCCGACCCCGACGGTCAGATACCTGACGTCGTCGAGGCCGTAGTCAGGGCGGGGGGTCGGGTCAGGTACGCTGGGGTGGAAGGGTCGTCGCTGGAGTCGACGTACCTTCAGCTGGTCAAGGGGGAAGCCAGATGAGGCTCTCCCAGGCGTGGATAGTTGCCACCAAGGAATTCGCCACGTTCTCCAAGAAGAAGAACATAATCTACTCGGTGTTCATCGTCCCCCTGGTCGTTTCGGTCGCTTTCCCCGCGATTATCTGGTACGCCCAGCACCGCGGCCGCGCCGCCATAGCGTCGCCGGCTGAGCTCGTGCTGCTCCTCCCGACGTTCAGCTTCTTCTTTCTGATCCTCGCCGGATTCACCCCGGCGACCATAGCGTCCTACAGCCTGGTGGGCGAGAAGCTCGAGAAGAGCCTGGAGCCCCTTCTGGCGACACCTACCACCGACGGTGAGATACTGTTCGGCAAGTGGCTTGCAGCTTTCGTCCCGCCGATGGGCGCCATCCTCGTCGGCTCGGCGGTCTACATGGGGCTGATGGACGCTTTCACCCATGCTGCCCTGGGATACTACTACTACCCCAACTGGAACGCGGCCGTCCTCCTCTTCCTGGAGGTCCCGCTGGCCGTGGTGATGAGCGTGGAGTGGAACGTCTTCGTCTCGTCACGGGTGAGCGACGTGAGGATTGCGCAGCAGGTCGGGGCGCTGCTGATACTCCCCTTCGCGGGGATCTACGTCGGCGGTGAGATGGGCCTGGTCACCCTGGGGGACGTCAGCACATCCATGTACATCGCTGGGGCCCTGGCCATCATCGACCTGCTCCTCCTGTACGTCGTGGGGGAGACGTTCCAGAGGGATCTGATCCTGACGAAGTGGAAGTAGGGGGTGAAGCGATGAACTGGAGAATGAAGCAGAGGTTCCTGGCGATGGGAGGGATCATCTCGGTCCTCAGCCTCGGGCTGATGGCCGCCAGGGGGGCCGATGCGCCATTGGAAGGGCTGTTCGGCCTGGGGCTGGTCCTGCTGCTGCTGGGCGCGTTGTGGAAGAAGTCCTAGGCCCCGCCCGTGGGCGCATCCCGTTATCCTCGGGGTCGCCCCGACGGCCGTCCCAGCATTCAGGCGGACGAAGGCGCAGGTGGAGCCGAAGGGAACCCGTTTCTAACCCCGGGTCCGACGGACCGACGGTGAGGATCGATGGTCTGGCAGACGCTTGTTGCCCACTTCAGGGACGGGACGTCTGACAGGCTGGACACAGCCGACCCCGACGCCGCTGCCGTCGCCACCACGGCATGGAGGCTCGACCCCCGGACCGTGAAGATAACGAGGCAAGTAGGAGACCTGCCCTTGGAAGTAGTCTACTCGGCCTGAGGCCCCCGGCGGAGGTCGCCCGTCTCCCTCCCTGGCTCACGCTAGGGGATGAGGAAAAGGGGAAAGGATGCGGCGCCCTAGGCCTTCGCCGCTACTTTCTCGACGGCGCCCTTCTGGGTGACCTGCTGGATGATCCCCGCAGCCACCGTAGAGCCGGAGTCGCGGAGCGCGAACCTTCCGAGCTCTGGGTATTCCTTGAAGGTCTCGGCCACGATGGGCCTCAGAGGGGTGATCTTCACGATCGCCGAGTCCCCTGTCTTGAGGGTCTTGGGCTTCTCCTCCGTCGGCTGGCCGGTCCTCGGGTCAATCTTTGCCACAAGCTCGCTGATGGTGGCGGCGGTCTGGCTCGTCGCGAGGTGCATCACTGGGGTGTACCCTGCGGCGATTGCGGTCGGGTGGAAGACCACGATGATCTGAGCCTGGAACTCCTTGGCGATGGTCGGGGGTGCGCTCGGGGGCCCAAGCACTGACCCGCGCTTGAAGTCGCCCTTGGCGACGCCCCTCAGGTTGAAACCGATGTTGTCCCCGGCTGCGGCCTCCTGCATCTGGGTGTGGTGAGTCTCGATGGACTTCACTTCTGCCGTGAGGCCCTCGGGCATGATCATCACGGGGTCGCCGACCCTCATCTTCCCCGTCTCGACGCGGCCCACCGGGACTGTCCCTACCCCGGTGATGGTGTAGACGTCCTGGACCGGAAGGCGGAGCGGCTTGTCGATCGGCTTCGGGGGCTCTACGAACTCGTCCAGCGCCTGGAGGAGGATCGGGCCCTTGTACCATGGCATGTTATCCGAACCCTTCACCAAGTTCTCGCCGGTCCAGCCGGAGACCGGTACGAAGCGTATCTTGGAGACGTTGTACCCGACGGTCTTCAGCAGGTTCTCGATGTCCTGCTTCGCCTCGTTGTAGCGCTGCTCTGAGTACTTTACAGTCTGGTCGTCCATCTTGTTGACGCAGACCACGAGCTGCGAGACGCCGAGGGTCCTGAGGAGGAATGCGTGCTCCCTGGCCTGGCCTCCTGAAGCGAGGGCCGCGTCAGCCTCCCCCTTCTTCGCGGAGACTACGAGGACGGCCGCGTCAGCCTCTGAGGCGCCGGTGATCATGTTCTTGATGAAGTCCTTGTGCCCGGGCGCGTCGATGAGCGTGTAGAAGTACTTCGGAGTCTCGAAGCGCTGGAAGGCGAGGTCGATGGTGACACCGCGCTCCCTTTCGTCTTTCAGCTGGTCAAGCACCCATGCGTACTTGAAAGAGTCGCCCGCTCCGGTCTTCTCCGACTCCTTCGCGAACTCCTCGATCATCCTATTGTCGACGACGCCAAGGTCGAACAGGAAGTGTCCCATGGTAGTGGACTTGCCGTTGTCCACGTGCCCGGTCACTATCAGGTTCAGGTGAGGCTTATCGGCCATACTAAATCAGACCTTACAATAAAATGACCCTGTTTCAGCGTATATAAGCGTAGCGTAGCATGAAACGCGGAGCGGCCTCTCCGGCCCGGTTGGGAAGCACGACGGCAGAGGTTAAACAGCCTCGAAACGGGGAGGGGCACGTTGAGCAACCCAAACGACTGGAACACTGGAGTCATCACGGAGTTCCGAAAGAACCACGGGAAGGTGGGCGGAAACTTCGAAGGCGCGCCGATTCTCCTAATCCACCACACTGGGGCGAAGACCCGCAGGGTGAGGGTCAACCCGGTGATGTACCTCAAGGACGGGGGCCGCTACCTCGTCTTCGCGTCGAAGGGAGGGGCAGAGACCAACCCTGACTGGTACCACAACCTGATCGCCCACCCGGAAGTGGAGATTGAGGTCGGGGACGAGAAGATCAGCGTCCGCGCCAGCGAGGTCAAGGGGGAGGAGAGGGATCGCGTCTACGCCAAGCAGGCCGCTCTTTATCCGCAGTTTGCCGAATACCAGAGGAAGACCAAGCGGAAGATCCCCGTCGTAGAGTTCAAGCCGAGGTAGCCGGCCGCGGCGGGGCTGACGGCGAGGGCAGCCTTGGCGCAGCGCCCAGGGTGGGGCTGGCCCGCGGGGAAAGGAATGGGTCGCATGGCCGGTCAACACACCCCCCCGAGGACGGCGACCACTACGCTTATTCAGAATCGCCCGGGGTTGGAGGCGTGAACAGGGCCATCGACTGCCACATCCACCTCTCGCGGAGGCCCGACGACCTGCTGCGGCGCTATGCCGAGCTCAACGGGCTGAAGTACTCTCTGGACGAGCTCCTGGGGGAGATGCGCGAGAGCGGGGTCGAGCGCGGGCTGCTGCTGAGCCCTCCGATGGAGTCCGGCGGGATCCTGCCCAACGAAGAGGTTCTTGCGCTGTGCCGGGAGAGCCGAGGGATCCTCTCCCCGGTCATCACCGTCGAGCCGACCAGGAGGGAGGCGAAG
Source organism: Nitrososphaerota archaeon (assembly GCA_029785625.1). Next base: position 15,212 of record JAFLZI010000005.1, read on the forward strand.
GCGGCCCTGGGCCTCGCCGAGGAGAACAGGAGCGAGGTGAAGGGGTTCAAGGTGAGGCTCGGATATGTCGACGCGGCCGCGGAGAGCCCGGTCTTCGAAGGCATCTACGACTACGCCGAAGCCCAAGGGCTCCCTGTGATGTTCCACACGGGGGACACCGCGACCAGCGACGGCGACCTGGCCCGGTCCCACCCGCTTACCCTCGACGCGCTGGCCAACAGACGAGAGGAGCTGAAGATAGTCATCTGCCACTTCGGGAACCCTTGGATGGAAGACACCGCGGAGCTGATCTACAAGCACCCCAAGGTCTACGCCGACATCTCGGGGCTGACGACCGGGGGAGGAGCCTATTCAGGGAAGCTCGCGGCCCTCTTGGCAAGGAAGCTCAGCGAGGCTGTGTACTTCGCAGGCGGGGGGGAGAAGGTCCTCTTCGGGACCGACTATCCGGTGACACGGCACCGGCACGCCTTCGAGCTGGTGAGCCTGATGGACGCGGACGAATCTGACAAGGAGCGGATCCTCTGGCGCAACTCGAAGGAGGTCTTCGGGCTCTGAGCGAGGGCTCTGCCGTCATAGTAGAGGTGCCTCAGGCGTCCAGGCACACCATCGAGCCGATTCTTGAAGAGAGCTTCGAGGGGCTTTACCTGAGGCACTCCATGAGGACACTGAAGGAGATAGAGACGGTCAGGGCCGCGATGCTGGCCGGCGCGCCTGTCGGGGCGATAATGGTGAAGAAGCTGGAGCCCGGGGTCGGATACGTCTACTACGTCGCCGTCGCCAGGTCGCACCGGGAGAAGGGGATAGCGGCCATGCTCCTGGAGGACGCCATAGAGAAGTTCAGGTCTGAGGGGATCGAAGACGCCTACGCCAGCGTCGAAGAGGAGAACGTCGCGTCGGGGGGGCTCTTCGCCGCCCAGGGGTTCTCCAAGACGAGCTTCGCGGAAGTGGCGAAGCGGTTTGGTGCGCTGCGTGCGGTGAACATGTACAGGGTGATGATGGTCGTCCCCGGCGAGGCCCTGCTCCACAGGCGCCTCGCGTAGCCAGGCCCAGGGGTGCGGCAGGCTGAAAGCAGCGCGTCGGGGAACGATATAACTACCTCAGAAGCACCCGCGAGGCTGGCCATGGAATCCGACCCCTTGGAAAGGGTGGCTCTCGCTGTAGACGAGAAGGCCCGGAAGATGCAAGAATTCTTCGCGGACATGCTCAGGGTGAACGCTGTCAACCCCAGGATGGGTGGGCCCGGAGAGAGGGAGAGGGCCGCGTTCCTGGAGAAGTTCCTCAAAGAGAACGGTTTCGCGGTTACGCGGGTCGACGTGAAGGACCCCGGCGCCCCCGGAGGGGTGAGGCCCAGCATATCGGCGAAGCTGGGCGGGAGAGACAAAGGCCGCAACCTGTGGTACATCTCGCACATGGACACGGTCCCCGAAGGGAGCAGGGACCTCTGGAAGACTGACCCGTTCGAGCCGGTGGTCAAGGAAGGCAAGATCTTTGCCAGGGGGGCCGAGGACAACGGCCAGTCCCTGGTCGCGTCACTCTACGCGCTGCTCGCTCTCAAGGAGGTAGGCGCCGACCTCCCCTTCAACGTGGGGGTCTGGTTCGTGGCTGACGAAGAGTTCGGGAGCGACTACGGAATCAAGGCGCTGCTGGAGAGGGGGCTGTTCAAGGAGACCGACCTGGTGGTCGTCCCGGACGCTGGGACGCCGACCGGGGGGGACATCGAGATAGCCGAGAAGGGGCTGCTGTGGATGAAGGTGACCACGGAGGGGAAGCAGGTCCACGCCAGCCTCCCGAAGAAGGGGCTCAACGCCCACAGGATCGGGATGAGGCTCGCCCTGGAGCTGGACGACGCCCTCAATGGGAAGTACACGAAGAGGAACGGGCTCTACGACTACCCCGTCTCGTCCTTCGAGCCCACGAAGGTTGAGCCCAACGTGGGGAACATCAACACCATCCCGGGCGTAGACGTCTTCTACTTCGACTGCAGGGTGCTCCCCGAGTACCACCTCGAGGCAGTGGTTCGGGACATGGAAGCGACGGCCCGGCGGGTCGAGAAGAGGTACGGGGCAAAAGTCAGATTCGAGAAGGTGCAGATGGAGGCCGCTGGCCCGGCGACAGACACCGATAGCGAGGTAGCGGCGCTCCTGAAGAGGGCCGTCTCGGCCGTGGCCGGCGTGAAGCCGAGGTTCACCGGGATCGGAGGGCAGACGGTGGGGAACCTCTTCAGGAAGGAAGGGATACCCACCGCCGTGTGGAGCACCATCGACGACGTCCCCCACGAGCCCAACGAGTACTCCAGGCTGGCGAACCTCGTCAACGACGCCAAGGTCTTCGCGTCAGCTCCGCTCCTCGCGAAACAACCCCGAAGGGACTGAGGCCATTCTCGTTCCGCGGCTCCCCGCTGCAGCCCCGGCCCTGACCCGGCCCCCAGCCGGAGCGGCCTCGTCGTTGAGAATGGTGGGTGGGCCGTCGCCAGAGCCATGGCTACTTTGACCCGGTCAGGATCTGCGGCGGCGTGGGATCTCTGCCTGCGCTCTTCCTGCCTGTGCCGAGCGTCGGTGGGCTACTTGCCCTGGCGCGGTTCGTGCTCACCCTCATCGCTGCGAGATGTGTTTCGGAGAACCAGAAGGGCGCCGAGCTATGGAAGGACATGCTGGTCTCGATGGTGACAGCCATTGGTGGCGTTCTGGCCGGGTCCTCCCTGCTGAGCGGCGCCCTCAGGTCCATGCAGCTGAGCGACCTCAACTTCGCTGACTTCGGCCGAAGATTCAACCCATCGACCGTGCCGCCGAGGACTGGATAGGCCTCATCTCCTGGGCGGTAGCTGGCATGGCAGTGACGTGGATTCTCATGACAGAGCCTCCTTCTCCATCAACGCCAATCCGGCGGTTCAGGTGCCGGGGGGGGCTCCTAGCTCATCGGGCCCTCAGCGCGTTGAGGATCACGGCGACGTCGAGGACCTCCTGCAGCATCGCGCCGACGGCCGGCTCGATATAGCCGAGGCTTGCCACCGCCATGAGGGCGAGGCTCCCTCCCATCCCGAAGTAGATGCTCTGCTTGGCTATCCGGAGCATCCTCTGCCCGATGGCCATCCCATCCCCGACCTTTGTGATGTCGTCGACCAGCAGAACCACGTCGGCGGCTTCTGCGGAGATCCCGGTGCCGTGGGCTCCCATCGCCACCCCGACCGTCGCCGTGGCGAGAGCAGGGGCGTCGTTTATCCCGTCACCCACCATGATAGACGGGCCGTACTCGGCAGTCAGCCGCTTCACCTCCTGCACCTTCTGCTCCGGGAGGAGGTCAGCCGCGACCCTCTCGATCCCCGCCTCCCTGGCTATGATTGACGCGTTCGTCCTGTTGTCTCCGGTCAGCATCACCGTGTGCTGGACCCCCATCTCTCTCAGCTTCTGGACGAGGAAGGGGACGCCGGGACGGAGCTGGTCGCTGAAGACGATGACCCCCGCTGGCTCCCCTCCCACGGCGACGAAGGACACCAGGCTCCCCCTCCGCTGGGCGTACCTGAGCGCTGGCGCAGAGAGGGCGCCGAAGGCGCCGCCGAGGCATCCCTCGACGTACGCCTGCGAGCCGACAAGGACGTCCTTCCCTTCGACCACGCCTCTCACCCCCTGGCCCGGGGATTCGCTCACGTCCGTCGCGGGCGATAGGGCCCCCACCCTCTCCCTCCCCGCCTTCACCATTGATACGGCAACTGGATGGGACGACAGCTGCTCCAGGCTCGACGCCAGCCTGAGCAACCCCCCTTCGTCCCCATCGAACGCGACCACGCGGTCTATGACCGGGGACTCATAGGTCAGGGTCCCGGTCTTGTCGAAGATCACCACCTTCCCTCTGCCTATCTGCTCGATGGCCGCCCCGCTCTTGACTATGATGCTCTCCTTGGCGGCCCTGTTGACTCCGCCGATCACGGCGAGGGGGGTGGCGAGGATCAGCGGACAGGGGGTTGCGACTACGAGGACCGCGAGGAACGAGGAGACAGCGCCTGTGAGAAAGAGGGCAAGGACGGCGACTGCCAGGGTGATGGGGGTGAACCAGACGGCGTACCTGTCGGCCAGCCTCTGTATGGGTGGGCGCTCCGACTGGGCCCTTTTCACCAAGTCGACTATCTTGGAGTACTCGCTCTCGCCGCTGACCCGCGAGGCGCGCATCTCGAAGGGGGAGCCGACGTTGACGCTGCCGCTGAGGAGCGTGTCCCCGGCCCGCTTCGGCCTCGATAGGGGCTCCCCGGTGATGGCGGACTCGTCCACGTCGGCTGACCCGTTCTCAACGGCGCCGTCGACGGGGACTAGGTCCCCGGGGCGCACCACCAGGATGTCCCCCACCCTCACGTCCTCGGCCCTCACCTCCTCGATGGCATCTCCCCTCTTGACCCTCGCGGAGCGGGGGGCCCGGGCGATCAGGGCGTCCAAGGAGGAGGACGCCCTCCTGAAGCCATAGTCGTCTATCGCCTCCCCCCCTGTCTGCATCAGGACGATTATCACCCCCGCGAAGGCCTCGCCCGTGGCGATAGCTGTGGCGATGGCCAGCATCGCGACGATGTCGGCGGCGAACCTCCCTCTCGCCATTCCGACCAGGGTCTTGACCACCACAGGCGTCCCTCCGACGACCAGGGCGCCGTACCACACCCACTGGGCGCCCTCGGTGCGGCCGACGAGGAAGGCTGCTCCCCCCACAACGAGGCCTGCGAGAGCGAGCACCGGGAGCGGGTAGGTGCGGACAACTCTTCCCAGGAAGGGCATGGAGGCCGCGGCGGTCATCGAGGAGGCACCCGGCCCCGGAGAATTAAGGCCATGATGCGGTTCTCACCCCTGGGAACGGCCCTGGAGCCGTAGAGCATCGACCCCCGACAGGATTACAACCCAGGGGATGGCCGGGTAGCCGTTCGCCACGTCCACCGCTTCGACCTCCTACTTCATCATAATACTAATCGTCGCCTTCGTCCTGCTGAGGGTCTCCAGGAGGGTCCTTGCGAGCTACAGAGGGGCCAGGTTCAGCATCTCCAGGACCTACGCCTACACAGGGGTCTACGTCCTCATAGGGGTGGGATTCTCCGCCCTCTCCTACACCGAAGGCGTCCCCTACCTCCTCGCCCTCCCGGAGGGGGTCCTCGCGGCCGTGGCCGCCGTCGGGTCCTACCTGTACTCTGACAGGAGGATCACATTCTGGAAGGAAGGGGGAGTGCTCTACTTCAGGGGGGGAGTCGCCATCTACGTGGTCTATCTGGTTGCCCTGGCGGCAAGGCTGGCCCTGGACTCTTTGTTCCTTGGACCCGCAGCCTTCGACGCCGGGACGACCGTGGCGCTGTCGGGAGCTCCCCTCCTCTCTACCATGGCCACGGACCTTCTTCTCACCTTCGGGGTCGGGCTCCTATTGGGGAGGGCGGTCCGTCTGGCTAAGCGCTATGCGAAGATAGCAGCCGGTGTGGAAATCCCGGCCTCCCAGCTTCCGGCCCAGAAGTAGCAGGGGACCGGAGACAGACCGGCGATGAGTAGCGAAATTCGGGGGCGTGAGTCGGGTCGAGCTTCCCGCTCCACGCTCTGTGACCTATCGCTTAGCTCGAAGACAGGTAGCTCCACATGATGACGCCGACGAGCATCACCAGCGAACCGGCGAAGCCCGTAATCAGGGCCCCCGCCATGTCAGCGTTCAACCCGAAGTTCTCGATGAACGAGAGCACCGGGGCTCTGACCAGCCAGGCGAAGAAGCCCAGGGCGTAACCCACGAGCCAGAATCCGAACAGGATGAGTTTTCTTCCCATGCTGTTTCGATGGACCCTATCAAGGCCCGAAGTCGGTAAATCGGGACGGGACAGTATTACTTTACGCCTTTGTTCATTTGTTTACAGCAGAAAGCCCAGCGCCGACAGGGCGTAGACCGTCAGGAAGCTGCTCGCCGCGCCGAGGACGACCAGAACGACCTCTTCGGCGAGGATCTTCCTGTCGTCGTTGTACCTTTCGCTGACGCAGAAGTTCAGAAGACCGCCGAAAAGCGACCCCGGTTCAGGCGGCAATGCGTCTCAGAAAGGGTCGCCCAGGCTAGTTAACGGTTGTGGAGGCTCCGTCCATCGGGCGTTTTGGCGGTCGAGCCGCCGTTCAGCGCAGCGACCCCTTCCACTGCCGAGGGACGCGCTCCGTGTAGACCACCTCCCTGGCGCCGACGAACTCCGAGAGCCGCTCGATGGTCTCGGCTAGCTCCCTCGAGACTTCGCTCCCCGCCGGGGCGCCTTTCTCTGCGTGGACCGAGTTGACGTGGAGCACCCCCTTCCGCTTGTCCAGCCAAGGGTCGATGCGCCCTATCAGGCGGTCGCCCCAGAGGATTGGCAGGACGTAGGTCCCGAACCTACGCTTCTCCTTCGGCAGGAACTGCTCCCTCACGTAGTCGAAGCCGAAGAGCGCCTTCGTCCGGGCGATGCTGCTGACCAGGTTGTCGAAGGGAGGGAGCAGCGCCATGCGGGGTCGCCAGGCGTCGGACACCGCCGAGCCGAGCAGCGGGAGGTCCCTCTCGTGGATGTACCTCGGCCCGTTGCGACCGAGCCCCTCCACGCTGATCCGGCGGATGACGGACTCGCCCTCTAGACTGGCGAGGGTCTTCCGCAGTGTCCTGTAGCGGCCCCGGGGGAAGTAGTAGTTCACCTCGGAAGCCGTTGCCGTGCCGAGGGCCAGGATAGCCCTCTCGGCCGCCCGGCGCTCGTACTCTCCTTCGGCCAGCGGCGCCGTCTTCACCCAGCGGGGGAGGAATCCCCCGGTGAGACCCCAGACGTTCCGGCTCCCCTGGTGCCCGACGACCATCACCTCACCGCTCATGTGGAGGTGGAACATCATCTCCTCGGCGTCGCTCGCGGGCGCCCAGTCCCCCTCGTTCCTCGCTGTCCTGAGGTGCTCTTCGAACTGGCTTACAAGGAGGGGCCCCTTTGAAAGCGCCCTGAGCATCGCCCGCTTCAGCGCCCTGCGCGAGGCGAGGAACTCCGCGGCCTCCGCGCTCTGAGGCTTCCAAGACCCAGCGAGGGAGCCAGGGTAGCGCTTCATCAGAGAGGCGTAGATCGGGTAGTCCTCGGTGAGCACGATCGAAGCGAAGGGGAGCCAGTGCTCGAAGAGCTTCTTCTCGTCCCAGAGGAGCCCCTCGAGGTCTGAGGGCCGGAATCCGCCGAGCCTGGCCCAGATGGAGAGGAGGTGTGAAGGGGCGACCACGGTCACAGGGTCCCACTGGACGTATGCCAGGTCCTTCACCAGGGACAGGATGTCGTCCCGGGTAGCTCTCTTCGGCGACCCGCCGACCAGGCGCTGCTTGATGACGGTAAGGCGCCTTGCAGTCTCGAGGGAGACTGCGATGGCTGCGCCGGTCAAGCGCTGCCTCTCGCCCTTCCCTCAGCTAGGCGGCCCAGCACAGTCAGGGCCCTGAGGGTGATCATCTTGCTCGGCTTTCCTGCGACCTCCAGCGAGAAGGGGACCGCCGCCTGCTTTGGGTGTGCCCTGTTCCAACCCCCCTGCGGGCTGTCGGGGTCCGGGTTGACAGAGTCGAGGAGCCACCTGCCGTCCAGCATTCGCTTCTCCTTCAGGACCGAGACCGCGTAGTCCGTCCTTCTGTCGCCGGTGTAGCCCAGCGCTGTGATGAAGTCGAGGCCGACGAGCAGGTCGTAGTAGTAGTGCACCGGATAGTGGAACCGGTACCAGGGCTCATATCTTTCTCCCTGGCGGTGAAGCTCCCGCTGGAGGAAGAACTCCGCCCCCTTCTCGACGGCTCCCTTCATCCCCCGGGTCCACTTCTGGCGGGGGTAGACCGCGAAGGCGCTGAGTGGCTCCCAGGAGTCCAAGTTCCGCCCCCTCGCCCCGTCCCCGTAGTTGAAGCAGGACCACCCCCCGAGCTCCGACTGGTTCTCCACGAACCATTCGAATGCGCTCCTCACGCCGGGGTGGTCGACGTACCCGAACTTCACCAGTGCCCTGGCGGCGTTGCCTGTGGTGCAGAGGTGACCGCGGTTCGCGCCCCCCTCGCTCGACCCCGCGAAGCCCCCGTCCTTCGCAGCGAGCCGCTCGATCCACAGCCGGCAAGCCTTGTCAACCTTCGGGTCAGCCTTCGTCAGGCCGAGGTCGGAGAGCACCAGGAGCATCCAGTTCGTGGCCGTGTACTTCGGATGATAGAGGCTCCGCCCTTCTTCCCAGAATCCCCCCGGCTTCTGCCTGTCCAGTATCTCCTTCGCCCAGCCCCGGGCGGCGATGGCGGCCCGGGCCGCCCTGGCTTCAGAGCCGCCTTCGGGGACCCCGAGCAGTTCCGTTAGGGCGAGATACCTCACTGCGGGCTGGCTCTCCTCAAGAAGCCAGGCCACCACCGTGTCTTTCTGGCTCATGCCGGAAGCCGCTCTCGAGGATATCTCTTTCGGGCCCGCCCTAGGAGAGAGCCACCAGGTCCTCGGCCGTCTCCCTGGGGTTGGTTATCATCGGCCAGTGCCCGGTCTCGATCTTCTTGTACGGTCCATCCAGATTCCCCCACTTCCCGGCGATGATGTCGTCCACCGGGTCCCCGCCCAGGGTGCAGAAGACATATGATTCCTTGACCCCATCGTAGTTCTCGGACAGGGTTATGGGGTCCTTCGCGAGTCTTATCGGGAAGGGTGTGGCCAAGGACATGAACCACTTCCTCTTCGCGCCGACGACGTCCTTGCCTATGGTGTCTATGGTCAGCTCGGTCAGCGGGATCCCCAGCCCGTCCGGGGTGAGAGAGTGGAACTCTTCCGTCGGGTCGAAGCTCGCCTGAGGGGTCCTGACCCGCTCGGGTCTGGAGGCGTCGAGGTAGATCACTCTCTTCACCCTTTCGTGGACCCTGTCGGAGACCGCCGCAGCTACCTTCCCCGCGAAGCTGTGGCCTACCAGGACGAAGTCGTCTAGCTCATTGTACTTTATGACATTCAGCACGTCGGTTACGGCGGTCTCCATCCCGACGTCCCTGGACATGAGGTGGACCCTTTCCCCCATCCCCGTCAGGGTCACCGGGTAGGCTTCGTGGCCCCCCCTCTGAAGGTAGGCGACTACGTCCTTCCAAGCCCAGGCCCCCAGCCATGCTCCGGGCACCAGCACGTACTTCGTCATGGCGGCAGTTTGCGCCTCCGACTACATAAGCGTCCGGGGGCTTTGTGAACCCCTCTGAGGGGGCTGCGCGAAACTGTCCCGCCCCAAGGCTCCCCGGAGGCGCGATGGGGAGCGCCCGCTGGCGTGTCAACAAAAAGAGACGCAGGAGAGCGTTGATATACCCGACGCGAGCCCCGATTTCGGCAAGGCCCCAACCTTGCCGAGAAGCTTTCTCAGGAAACTCGACGACGCCCAGGACGTGTTCACATTCAGGGACTTCATCCTCCTCCCCGGGAGGAGCGAAGTCGAGCCCAGCGGCATAGACCTCTCGGCGAAGCTGACCAAGAACATAGGGGTGAAGGTCCCGCTGGTCTCGTCCCCCATGGACTCGGTCACGGAGTGGAGGCTCGCCCTCGAGATGGCTAGGCTGGGTGGGGTGGGAGCCATTCATAGGAACATGCCCGTAGAGAGGCAGGTGGAGCAGGCGAAGAAGGTGAAGGCGGCCGGGGGGGAGGTCCTGAGCGCGGATGGGAAGGGGAGGCCCCTGGTGGGGGCGTCCGTCTCCCCCCTTGACGCGGAGAGGTGCAAGGCCTTGGACAGGGTCGTCGACTTCCTGGTCGCGGACGTCGCGCACTTCCACACCTCCAAGGTCATGGAGGCGGCAAGGAGGGTCATCCCGGACCTGTCTTCGGACTTCATCGCCGGGAACGTTGGGACGAGCCAGGCGGCCTTCGACATCGTCGACGAGCTCCCGAGGGTCGACGGGTTCAGGGCCGGGATCGGCTCGGGTTCGATCTGCATCACCTCGGAGGTCACCAGGGTGGGGTCTCCGACCCTCTTCGCGGTGGCACAGGTGGCCAGCGCCCTGGAGGAGAGGGGCCTGGACATCCCCATCGTCGCCGACGGAGGGATACGGGGGCCCGGGGACGCGGCCCTCGCCTTCGCAGCCGGCGCTTCGGTGGCCATGCTAGGCTCCATGCTCGCCGGGACCGATGAGTCCCCGAGCGCGCGGGTGACGAAGGGGGGGAAGAGGTACAAGGTCCACAGAGGGATGGCGAGCGCGGCCGCGCGCAAGGTCAGGTTCGCCATCGACAGGTACAGCGTCCCAGCCAAGGGGCTGGACGAGGGGGTGGAGGCATACGTCCCCTACGTCGGGGGGGCGGAGAAGGTCGTGGCCAGGATGGAGAACGGGCTCAGGGCGGCCTTCGGGTACGCCGGGGCGAAGAGCGTGCGCGAGATGTGGACCAAGGCGGCCTTCGGCTCGGTGAGCGCCGTCGGCGCCACGGAGCTCGGGGCGCACTCCATCGAGGTGAAGTGATGGACCAAGACCTGACGGGCGGGATAGCGGTCCTCGACTTCGGGGGGCAGTACGCCCACCTGATCTGCCGGAGGGTCAGGGGCCTGGGGGTGTACGCCGCCCTGCTCCCGCACGGCACCACGCTGGCGGAGCTGGAGAGGGCCGGGGTCTCAGGGGTGATCCTCTCCGGAGGCCCGTCGAGCGTCTACGCCCCCGGCGCCCCCCATGCGGACCCGGAGATCTTCGGCGGCAAGATCCCCATCCTCGGGATCTGCTATGGGTACCAGCTGATGGTGAAGGCTCACGGGGGAGAGGTCGCCGGTGCGGGCAGGAGGGAGTACGGGAGGTCCAGGGTCAGGGTCACCGAGGCCGGGGGGCTGTTCGAAGGGGTGGACGGAGGGGGGCTCGTGGCCTGGATGAGCCACTCCGACTCGGCGACGAAGATCCCGCCGTCGATGGAGGTCCTCGCCGCGTCCGATGGGTCCCCCTACGCGGCCGTGAGGCTTTCAGGCGGGGAACAGTATGGGGTCCAGTTCCACCCCGAGGTCTCCCACACCGAGAAGGGAGAGAGGCTCCTCTCCAACTTCGTCCTTGGGGTCTGCGGGGCCGAGCGGAAGTGGAGCATGCGGGGCTTCCTCCAAAGGTCGGTGGAGGAGCTCTCGAAGCTCGACGGGACCGTCCTCTGCGCGGTATCAGGCGGCGTAGACTCCTCGGTGGTGGCGGCGATCCTGTCGAAGGCCGTCGGCGCCAGGCTCAGGTGCGTCTTCATCGACACCGGCCTCCTCAGAGAGGGGGAGAAGGAGAAGGTCCAGGGGGTCCTCGGAAGGGACCTCGGGCTTCGCGTGACATTCATCGACGCCTCGGATAGGTTCCTCGGGGCCCTGGAGGGGGTGGCCGACCCCGAGGAGAAGAGGAGGGCGGTGGGGAAGACCTTCGCGGACGTCTTCGAGGAGTTCGCGCGTGAGGAGGGACCCTTCGTCCACCTCGCACAGGGGACGCTGTACCCGGACGTGATAGAGAGCGGCAGGTCCACGGGGCCCGCCGCGGTGATCAAGACCCACCACAACGTCGGAGGGCTCCCCCCGGGGCTCTCGATGCGGACGGTCGAGCCGCTCCGGGAGCTGTACAAGGACGAGGTCAGGGAGCTCGGGGGGCTCCTCGGACTCCCGGAGTCGGCCCTGAAGAGGCACCCGTTCCCAGGGCCGGGGCTCGCGGTGAGGGTCCTTGGGGAGGTGACCGCGGAGAAGCTCGGCGTCTGCAGGGGGGCGAGCAGGATAGTGGAGGAGGTTCTGGAGGAGGACGGGGCATACTCCGAGGCCTGGCAGGCCTTCGCCTACGTGGGGGACGACAAGGTCACGGGGGTCTTGGGGGACGAGAGGAGGTACGGGTTCCAGGTGGTGGTCAAGGTCGTGGAGTCAGTCGACGGGATGACGGCGGATTGGAGCAGGCTCGACCTCGGGACATTGGAGAAGATCTCGACCAGGATCACCAACGAGGTGCAGGGAGTTGTGGCGGTCGCCTACAACCTCTCGTCAAAGCCCCCGGCCACCATCGAGCCCCAGTGAGAGCATGGCCAACAGGGGACCCAGGATGAAGCTGGCCGAGCTGCACGTCCACCTCGGCGGTTCGGTGGACCCAGCGGTGATGTGGGAGATCGCCCACGCCCAGGGGATCAGGCTCCCCACCAAGGACTACTGGAGGTTCGTCGACATGGTCACGGTGGACGGGTCGAAGGGGAAGACGTTCGAGGAGTACCTGGCGCTCTTCCACTGGACGGAGCTCATCCAGTCGAGCCCCCTCGCCATCGAGAGGTCTGTGTACCAGACCATCGCCGGGGCCTACAGGAAGAACAACATCACCCTCCTCGAGCTCCGGTTCAACCCCATGAAGAGGAACAGGGGAGGGGAGCAGGACCTGGACCAGATCATGATGGCTGCCGTGAGGGGACTGGACAGGGCGTCCCTGGAGTATCCGGTAAGGACCGGTCTGATCGTCTGCCTGGACAGGACCTTCGACCGGAGGCTGAACGAGATACTCGTGGACAAAGCGATCCTATTCTCCAACAGAGGGGTCGTAGGGATCGACATAGCCGGGCCCGCCAGCAAGGGGTTCAGGTATGCGGACTACGCCGCGACCTTCAGCCGGGCGAGGCGGGAGGGTCTCGGCCTCACGGTCCACGCCGGGGAGGACGAAGGGCACGAGTCGGTGCGCGAGGTCCTCGAGCGCCTGGAGCCTGACAGGGTGGGCCACGGGGTGAGGGCCACCGAGGACGAAGGGACCATGGACATGCTCGTGCGGAGCGGCGCCGTCCTCGAGGTCTGCCCGACGTCGAACCTCAGCACCGGGGTGCTGGGCGGGATGGGCGAGTTGAAGCGCGTCTTCAGGACGCTGAAGTCCCACGGGGCGAAGTTCACAATCAACACCGACGGACCGGAGATGCTGAAGACCAACCTCCGCAAGGAGATGGACTTCCTTGTGAGGAACGGGATCCTCTCCCCCGCCGAGGCCCAGGAGGCCAACAGGGTGGCGTTCGAGGCCTCCTTCGTCAAGGGCTGACAAACGCAAAGGTTTGAAAGGAGACCCCACCGGGCGTGTCGAAGTTGGAGCCAGCGGAGAAGGAGGTCGCGGTCGGGGAGTACAAGGTCAACTACGCTTCTTTGGGGAACGGCGAGCCTCTCATCCTGCTTCACGGGAGCGAGTCGAAGGAGAGCTGGAGGGTGTGGGAGCCCCTGCTCCCTCTCGGGGACACCTACAGGGTCATCGCGCCGGACCTGCTGGGCTACGGGCGCTCCTCGAAGCCCCTGGAGACCCCCGACCACAGGTCCCAGGCGCACATGCTCAAGGACCTGGCGGACAGGCTGGGGGTGCAGCGGACGGCCATGCTCGGAGGGGGCTGGGGGGGCCAGGTAGCCATCGAGTTCGCGCTGGAGTGGCCCGACAGCGTCAGCTCCCTGGTTCTGGTAGCCAGCGCCTATGACACCGAGCAGCTCCCCAGGCTGAAGAAGCTGAGGAAGCCGACCCTGATAATCTACGCCGAAGACGACATGGTCACCCAGCTGAAGGCGGGGTATCTCCTGAGGGACGCCATTGGCACCTCGAGGCTGGAGGTCCTGGAGCCGGTGGCCAGGGACCCCAGATACGACTTCCGCATGTCCCACAGGCTCCAGAAGTTCAGGGGCCCGCAGGTGCTGCAGCTGGCCAGGTCCTTCCTCTCCAGGCCCTCGGCCATGGTCGCGGAGCCCCCCGAGCTGGAGAACGAGCTCCGCGGGCAGGCGCTGAGGAAGGAAGACGAGAAGGACGGGGCCATCTGGAAGAAGAGCTAGCCAGCTCC
>JAFLZI010000060.1 GCA_029785625.1 Nitrososphaerota archaeon
CCACGACGAACTCCACGTCCCCCGGCCCCCAGCGGTGACGGTTAAGCTGTGGCGCGGCTTCTCTTAAATAGGCCTGAACAGGTCGGCCGAACGAAAGCGGAATGCGCGTCGGTGTCCTCGTCGGCCGCTTCCAGCCGTTCCATCTCGGCCACCTCGAGGCGGTCAGGTACGCCCTGAGAAAGGTAGGATACCTCTACATCGTGGTCGGGTCCGCCCAGCGAAGCCATGAAAGGGACAACCCGTTCACAGCCGGGGAGAGGATCGCGATGGTCAAGGGCGCCTTGGACGGGAACGACATCGACCCTTCGAAGTGGATGGCGATCCCGATTCCTGACGCGGACTCCCACTCGCTCTGGGTCTCTACGGTGGTCTCGATGGTCCCCCGCTTCGATGCGGTGTTTACCAACGACGCGCTCACCTTCCTCCTGTTCAAGGAAGAGGGGTTCGACGTCAGCGCCGTCCCCTATCTTGACAGGGGGAGGTACTCGGCCACGAATGTCAGGGACAGGATTCTCGAGCGCAAGGATTGGGAGAGCCTCGTCCCAGAGGAGGTGGCGGAGCAAGTGAAGAAGTTCGGGGGGGTGGAGAGAGTGAGAGCACTTATCCGGAAGGACCTGGCGGGTGTCAAGCATGGATAAGCAGAAGTTAATCATGCTGCCGGGGCCCACCAACGTCTCTGAGCGGGTCATGCAGGCGATGCTCAAGCCTGTGATAAACCATAGGGGGGACTCCTTCAGGGAGCTCTACAAGGAGGTCTTGGAAAAGACGAGGCAGCTCTTCCAGACGCAGGGCGATGTCGTGGTGCTTTCGTCGTCCGGGACCGGCGGGGTCGAGGCGGCGGTCTGGAACCTCATCCGCCCTGGAGACACCGCGGTCGTTCCCGTGTTCGGCGAGTTCAGCAAGAGGCTCGCCGAGACGGTCGAGATGGCGGGGGGCGAGGTGGTGCAGGTGGCGTCCGAATTCGGCACGGCCCCGACCCTGGAACAGCTGAAGGCGGCCATGGACAAGGTTGGAAGCTTCAAGGCGATGTTCCTCGTGCACAACGAGACAAGCACGGGCGTTGCGGTGCCGTACTTGGAGGAGGCTACGAAGGCGGCAAGGGAGCACGGAGCCTTCGCGGTGATAGACGCGATCTCGAGCCTGGGAGGGTACGCCATCCCGGTGGACCGCTGGGGGGTAGACGTCTGTATCACCGGGAGCCAGAAATGCATCGCCGCCCCTCCGGGGCTAGCCCTGCTTTCTGTGAGTAGCAGGGTCAGCGAGTTACTGAAAGGCTCCCCTCCGAAGACCAGATACTTCGAGATTCTGAGGTATCTCGAGTACGGCATGAAGGGGGAGACCCCCTTTACTCCCGCCCTCCCGCTCTACTACGCACTGGACGAAGCGCTCGAGGAACTCATTGAGGAAGGGCTTGAGAAGAGGGTGCAGAGGCACGACAGAATGTCGACGCTGATCTACGACGGCCTGGCCGGGCTCGGCCTGGGCGCCGTGGCCGAGAAGTCGGTGAGGTCGAAAACGGTGATTGCCTCATACTACCCGAAGGGAATCGACGACGCGAAGTTCCGGAGGTCCCTGTCTCAGGAGAAGGGGGTCGTGGTGGCGGGGGGGTTTGGCCCGTTCGCCGGCAGGGTGTTCAGGGTGGGCTGCATGGGTCAGATAAACGAGGGGTACGTCAAGACCACCTTGGGGGCGGTCCGCGACACCCTCGCGGCGCTCAGCAGCTGAAACTCTTTAAACCCAACCTGGAGGCTGGTCGAAGCCGATGACGCTAGACAAAGGGACGCTGATATTCGCCAACTACACCGCCTACGTGAAGGACACGGGTGAAGGGATCGAATCCACCGTCGAGTCGGAGGCGAAGCGCCTGAAGATATACGAGGAGTCGAGGAAATACGAACCCAGGCTCGAGGCGGTTGGTGAGGGGTGGCTCATATCAGGCCTGGACTCGGAGGTCGCAAGACTGTCGGTGGGAGACAAGAAGCAGATAGAGCTCTCCCCTGAGAAGGCCTTCGGGAACAGGGACCCGACCCAGCTTCGGATGGTCCCGCTCCGCAAGTTCGGCGAGAGGGAGCACGACCTAGCAGTCGGGGATTCTGTCGAGATCGACAACAGAGTGGGGATAGTCAGGTTCATCGGGTCGGGGCGTGCGCAGGTAGACTTCAACCACAGGCTGGCGGGGAAGTCGATAATCTACGACTTCGAGGTGGTCCGGAAGTTGGAGACGGACGAAGAGAAGGTGAGGGCGCTGATCGACAGGAGGCTCGCCGGCGACGGGGGGAGCCCCGACTTCCAGCTTGCCGACGGCAAGCTGACGGTGACGATACCCGAGGGGCTGTTCCTGGTCGAAGGGTTGCAGATCATCAAGAGAGGCATCGCAAACGACGTGTTCAAGTTCGTCCCGACAGTAGCTACACTTAGCTTCGTGGAGAGGTTCAACAACGAAAAAGCGAAACAGCCGGAGCCTCCCAAGGAGGCGAAGCCTGTCCAGCCCCCTACGGAGGAGAAGCCTGCGGCACCGAAGAAGCCCCGGAGGAAGAAGGCCGGAGCCGCCGCAAAGGCGGCTTAGATTACTCCCGTAGCTCTCGCCAGCGCGGCCGCGCTCTTCTCGTCGAGCTTCTTCTTCGAGAGTATGGTGAACCTGTCCGGGCGGATGGAGCTTGCCTTCACGAGAGACTGGACGACATCGGCGTCGCTGACGCCTATCGCCGAGGCGTCGACGGGCGCACCGACGTTTCTCAGCGCCGACTTCACCCTCCTCCAGTCAAGCCCGTGGAGCTTGGCCATCATTATAGTCCCGATGCCGCACTTCTCTCCGTGAAGCCCCGAGCTGGGGGCCAGGATGTCTAGGTAGTGGCTGAAGAGGTGCTCTGAGCCCGAACAGGGGCGAGAGCTACCCGCTATCCCTGCCGCGACCCCCGTGCTTATCAGCGCCTCCACCAGTTCCCTGACGCTCTCGGTCCCGAACTTCCCGATCATCCTGGACCTATCGAGGACTACCCCGGCGCTCATCAGTGCCAGGCTCGCGGAGTAACCGCCATAGTACTCTCCGGTGACCTTCTGCGACAGCTGCCAGTCCTTCACGGCGGTCAGCTTTGAAACCAGGTCCCCACACCCGGAAGCAAGGAGCCGCCTGGGAGCAGACGATATCACGTCGATGTCTGCGAGAATCCCCACCGGCGGCTTCGCCATTACAGAGTATGGCCTGTCCAGTCCCTTCAACGAGGCGAAGGGGCTCGAGATCCCGTCGTGTGAAGCGCTGGTCGGGACCGAGTAGAACGACACCCCCAGCCTGAACGCCGCGAGCTTCCCGACGTCTACGCTCTTCCCTCCCCCTACCCCGATGATGCAGGCCGACATAGACGCCGCGCGTTCGACCTTCTCGACGTTGCCCAGGTCCGCGGCCGCGACCTCCACCCAGAGGGGAGTCCCTCCTAGAGCCGAGTCTATGGCCCCCTTCACCTTAGGGGTGACGTTGGACCCTGATGCGATGACGACCTTCTTCCTTCGAGCCTCGTCTCCGACGAACTCGCCGAGACGTCCCAGGATCCCCTCGCCGATGAGGACCTTGTTCGGGAGCTCCATGAGATGGTAGCGAGGTTCCACGTTTGGGGACGTCGACGGCTGTGGTTTAAGGCCGCTTCTCATGATTCCCCGGTCTCCTCCCCGTATGTCGTTCCCCGCGACGGTTAAATAGGAGCCGCTTCCTCAGACCATTGACGAACTGATGATTGGAAGCATAACCGACTGGGGCATCCTTGCCGTGGTAGTCATCGTCCTCTTCGGGGGCGCGAAGAAGATTCCCGAATTAGCGCGCTCCATGGGCAGGGCGATGGGCGAATTCAGGAAGGGCCAGGCCGAGTTGGAGAAGGAAGTAGCTGAGCTGCGGACTTCGATCGACCCTACAAGCCCGATCAAAGGCACACCACAGCAGCCGGTGAAGGAAGTAGTTCCTCAGACGCACCAGCCGATCAACGAAGACAGAGAATACTCGCGCAGACGCATTTCGCAGCTCGAGGAAGAGCTGAAAGAGCTCAAAGAGAAGGCCGGCGCGTAGCCGCGCAGGCAGCCTTTAGAGAACGGAGAAAAGGGCCATCCCTCGGTGCGTCCGCAAAGGGATGAGCTTGTCAGCCGGTGAGCCTGAACCAGACCGGAGGGAACTACCGTTCCTCGAGCACATAGCCGAGTTGGTCCGCAGG
>JAFLZI010000061.1 GCA_029785625.1 Nitrososphaerota archaeon
GGCTCAGGAAATTTAGGATGCGTGTTAGATATGACCAATTATGGCATGCGGGCTTGGATATGCATGCCGCGTTTGTTCTACTGATCTGGCCATGGCGGTCTTATCGCCGGCGGAATCAAAGGAACGAAGGAACGGCGGAGCATATGAAAAATTTGCAAGTAATAGGTGGAGACTGAGACAATGAGAATCGGGGTCATCATGTACCAGACCAGCCTCACAAAGGGGCAGGAGCTGGTCGCGCAGAGGATGGTCAAGGAGTTCCGACGCCTGGGACACGACGCCTTCCTCATAACCAGCATCTACCAGGACTCCGAGCCCGCGGTCAGCGTGGACGAGATAAAGAGGAGGGGGGGCTACGTGCACGTCTTCGACAGGGCCCTCGGGATCCCCGTGATAAGGGTCAACAGCGACGACACCACGTGGCCCCCGAGGAGGGTCTCCTTCGTAGACTTCGTGGCCGTCCTTACCGCCATAGTCGAAGACCTCAAGCTCAGCGTCCTCATCACCCACTCGACCCTCTGGAACGGCCCCGAGGAGGTCGTGAAGTTCGTCGCCTGGAGGAGGAAGATGGCGGAGGGGGGCGCCCCGCGGTCCCCGCTCATCTTCTGCCACATGAGCCACTTCCAGGAAGCTAGCGACGAGAGGTACGCCCTCGTTGAGAGGTCCTACAGGGAGGCGTGGAACAACGTGATCCTGCCGCAGGTACTCGCGCGCGCCAACCTGGTCCTCGTGACCACGCCCTTCGAGGCGGAGTTCATGAAGAAGATGGGCGCGAGGGACGACAGGCTCTTCCTGTTCCCGGGCGGGATAGACGACGAGGACATCATCTCGCTCGGCAGCGAAGGGGCGCTCAGGGCCAAGTACAACCTCCCGGCCAACGCCAAACTGATCTCGTCCCTCGGGACGGTCGAGGAGAGGAAGAACCCCCTGGGGGTCATCGAGGTCGCGAAGCTCCTCTCCAAGAGGGGCGACATCCACTTCGTCATCGCCGGGAGGGTGGAGGGGGACTACGGCGACCGGGTGAAGAAGGAGGCCGAGGCCCTCCCCAACGTCACCGTCCTCGGATCGATATCAGAACAGGAGAAGGCCGCCCTCATCAGGACCTCGACGGCCAACATCACCCTGAGCAGGTCCGAGGCCCTCGGCATCTCCCAGCTCGAGTTCATGTCGGCCGGCATCCCCGTGATAACCTCCGGGGTGGGAGGCCAGTCCTGGATAGTCAAGGACGGCTCGAACGGGCTGGTCGTTGACGGGCCCGACGACGTCAAGGGGGCAGCGGAGGCGGTGAGGAAGATGGCCGACAGGCCCCACCTCAGGAGGAGGCTGGGGAGGGCAGCCGAGCAGACCGGGTCTGCCTACTCGCTTACCAGGCTCGTGGACAGGCTCTCGAGGCGACTCCAGGACGAGATCAGGGCTCGCTCCGACGACATGCCTGCCGTCACGAGCATGTCCGGCGACGAGAGGGTGATCGAGGCGTGGTCCCACAACGGCCAGAGGGTGGCCGCTACGACCAGGCGCCTCATAGTCAGGTCCATCCCCAGCGGGAGGGAGATGATCTCCGTCCCCTACGACGACATATCCACGATACGGCCGCACGCAGAGGCCCCCTGGACTGCGCTCGGGGTGGGCGCCATAGCCACCGTGGCCCTCCTGGCCCAGAGGGTGGCCGGCTTCCAGGTGCTCCACCCCCTCGTCCCGGTGCTCTCCTCGCTCCTCTCCCCGCTCGCGGCCTCGGGCGCGGCTGCAACCGTGGTGACCCTCCTCCCGTTCGTGCCGCTCGCGGCCTCGGCGGCCGCCTTCCTCCTCGAGGTGAACAGGGGGTACGTGGTCGAGTACGGCTCGCGCACGCTCTTCCTTCCCAACAAGTTCGGCAAGGCCCTCCGCCTTGCCGACAAGCTCACCCCGAGGGAGCTCTTCGAGGTCGAGGGCGCCCCCGCGGAGGAGGCTGCCGGGGTCCCCGGCCCGGTCATCCAGGCTGCCACGGAGCGGCTGGAATAGGGCGAAAGGCCGCCCTGAACCTCCGGGTAGCCTGGTTGATCGGGGTCGGGAAGAGCAGCGTGTCCCTGCCCGGGGGCGGAGCTGGCTTCTTGGCCACCCGACGAGCCTGCTCCGCCTGGGCGGCGTGCCAATCCGCGTCTTGCCTTAGTGTCACAGGTGCGCTCGAATCCTTAATAGAGGACCAATCCGGCGAGGAGTCAGGTCAAGGTGAACATGGGTCGTGTTTCCGATGGACAACACCGACGGAAAGAAGTCCGTGCTGAGGAGCATCCGTGTCTCGAGCAGACTCGCCGCCAGCCTTGAGAGAGAGGCCCGCGAAGCGAAGATAAGCGTCAACAGCCTGGTCTCGTCGATACTGGAGCGGCACGACGAATGGGGGAAGCAGGCGGAGCGGTTCGGGTTCGTCCACATCTCGCGGGATCTGTTCGGGCAGTTCCTGGACGCCATCGACGACGACGACCTCGCCCTGATGGCGCGCGAGTTCGGACGCAGCATGTCGACCGACCTGATCGTCTTCTGGTTCAAGGAGGTGAGCCTCGAATCTGTCCTGCGCTACCTCTCGCTCCTCTCAGAGTACCAGAAGCTCTTCACGCTCGACCTCACAGAGCTCCACGGCAGCTACGTGATAATCGCGCACCACGCCTTCGGAGAGAAGGGCTCCGTGTGGTTCCTGAACTTCCTCAGGGAGGCCGTCGAGACGAACCTCGGCGTCACCACCTCCGCCAAGCACACCAAGACCTCGGTCAGGATCGAGATCCCTGTCAGGGGGCTCGAGAGGACGCTCACTGACGCGAGGGCTGGGGAGCTCCCCGCAGCGGCGCTGGCGCCTTTGCCTCGGACCCCCGGCCGCATGGATTCGCGCTAGTGTGTCACATTGTGTTTCAAAGGCACAGGCCCTGCGCTTACGGGCTCGCCTGTAACTGTCCTCGATATATCGCCGGCTCCCGCGATAGACCATGAAAACGCATGGAAAACATACTCAGTAAGAGATCAGTCAGAGTCATATCGATCAGCCTGCTCTTCTTCGTGGCCGGCATCGGAACCTCCGTCCTGATCAGCCCCGTGAGCGCCCTCCCCAGCACCGCCGCCGGCGGCCCTTCGGCTTCCGCCGGGGCTCCTGCGGCCGCCGCGACCCCGTTGTCGCAGGCCGAGGCAAACTGGGAGTACGCCAACGGCAACTCAATAGGCCAGGACTACAACCCGCAGATGCAGATCAACAGCTCGAACGCCCAGTACCTGCAGCTGGCCTGGATCTACCCGCTCCCGGCGGTGCCCTCGTCGCTGAGCAGCCTCAGCCTCTTCGGCGGCACTGTCAACATGAACCCGCTCATCGTGAACGGGACCGCCTACGCGATCACCGCGTTCGACGAGGTCTTCGCCTTCAACGTGGCCAACGGGAACCTCCTCTGGAACTTCGCCTCGCCCCTCGCTGTCAACCAGACGACCGGCGAGGCGACCGGGCCTGTCCCGCTCCACTCCCACAACGGGAACGAGTACTTCACCACCGCAACATTCGGCAGCGGGGTCAGCGGGCCCACGATCTGGTTCCAGGGTGAGAACAACAAAGTCTACGCGATAAACGCGCTCAACGGCCAGGAGGTGCTGAACTTCACCGACTTCACCGGCCTTAGCATGGTGCCCGGGAACAACCCCCAGAGCATCTACAACGGCATCGGCGCGTCCAACATAGCCATCAACCAGAACCTGGGAGTCCTTGTCTCTGGTCACGACGCTGAGCTCGACGCCGACAACGGCAGGGGCTTCTTCGCCGGCTGGAACCTGAACACCAACCCGCCGAACCTCATGTGGGTGACGCCTACCGTCCCCCCACAACCGGGTAGCGGCGTCCCCCTGAACCCGTACTTCGACCAGCAGCTGATCGGCAACATGTCTGCAGCATACACCTTCTACCCGGGAGCTAACGGCTCTACCAACGGGTACACCACGCCAACAGAGACCGCAGGCGGTCTCCTCATGAACACCAACAACAACATCGTCGTCAACTGGAAGTCGATGTCCTCGGCCCAGCTCAACGCGACCCTCTACAATGACTGGGGTCAGTCGTCCCAGACAGCCCAGTGCCTCGC
>JAFLZI010000062.1 GCA_029785625.1 Nitrososphaerota archaeon
ACTCCTCCCCTCCCGATGGAGGCAAGCAGACCGGCGAAGTTCCCGGCGCTGAAGGCCTGACTCTTGAAGAGGTCGAGATGGAACATCGGGTCCTCCACCTTCATCTCGATGAAAGGGAAGATGACGAGGCACGCCAACCCCCCAAGCAGCGACCCGACGACCCAGGGGTTTCCCCATCCCATGTCAGAGGAGCCGTAGGGGAGGAGGCCGTACGTCACGCCGACGAGTATGAGTATCAGACCAGCGGCGAACGCGAGGTTCCCCCAGTAGTCGAGCTTCTGGTGCTTCCTGACGGCCACTATCTCCTTCAGCCTGAGGTAGGACCAGGCAGTACCGAAGATTCCCACAGGGACGCTCACCAGGAAGATGTACCTCCAGTTGAACACCGCCAAGACGCCCCCCATGATGATCCCCAGGAGCGACCCGGCTAGGGCGGCGACCATGTTGATTCCTAGGGCTTGGGCCCTCTCGTTGGGAGGGAAAGCGTCCGTGACTATAGCGGCGCTGTTCGCCCAAAGGAACGCCGCTCCCACGCCTTGGACGATCCTGAACACTATCAGCTCGATGGCCCCCAGGTTCCCCTGGCTGGGGGTGAAGGCGGCCAGGAGAGAGCCCACCGTGAAGATGGCGAATCCCATGTTGTACAGCCTCACCCTCCCCAACATGTCGGAGATCCGGCCGAAGGTGACAAGGAGAGTGGCTGTGACGATGCTGTAACCGAAGAGGAGCCAAAGCAGGTATTCGAAGGAGCCGTTGGCTAGCGGGTTGATGTCGATCCCCCTGAAGATGGCGGGGAGCGAAATCAGTACGATGGTCCCGTCGATGGTCGCCATCAGCACGCCGATGGTCGTGTTGGAGAGGACGGTCCACTTGTACTCCATGGCCTAGGCGCCTCCTTCTATATGGCAGACTGAGCGAAGCTGTGGCATCGGGACTCCATTCTATTGCGCGTGTCGGGCCCGCAGGACGGGCCGCCTGACAGCCGCCATTTCGTCGAGCTGGAGTTCGACCCACCGGAGCTGGGACTCCAGCACGAGCTTCAGCTCCTTCAACTGGACTACCCTGTCCGTCTCAGGGACTTCAAGGATCTTCTGCCTCAGAAGGTCGATCCCCTCGCGGTACCTGTTCACCATCGCCGGCACGTACACGGACGGCGGGAGCAGGTCCGCGAACAGCCTCCCCACCACCTTCTCTCTCCTGCCGACTCCTGCCAGGTTCCCTCGCATCTTCTCCAGCTCGCGGCGTCCCTTGGTGGTGATGGAGTACGACCGCCCCGACCCTCTGGGAGCAGGCGCGGCCTTCGCCAGCCCATCCGAGGCGAGCCCCTTCAGCATCGGATACATCGTCCCTGGCCCGGGCCTCCAAGCGCCCTCAGTCATGTCGAGTATCTTCTGGGTGATCGAATAGCCTGTCTCGTCGCCGCGCGAGAGGAGTGTGAGTAAGTAGAGCCTGAAGAACCCTCGGGGGACGGCCTGAGGGTGGAGCCACTTCCTCTGGAGGTTCCTGGTCATCCGTCCGTGCACCTGGCGAGAGCTATAAAAAGTGTAAAGGATATCGCATTCGATAACTCTTAAATGGCCAATGCAGGACCGCCCCCCAATTCCATCTTGCCATCTCTTGAAGCTGTGCAGCTCACCAAGACGTACGGCAGTTTCACGGCCGTGTCGGGGCTCAACCTCAAGGTCGAAGGGAAGAAGTGCGTAGGGTTCCTGGGTCCTAACGGGGCCGGGAAGACGACCACCATGAAGATGTTCACGGGACTCATCTCGCCGACCGCTGGCTCGGCCCGGATCGGCGGGGTAGACGTGACCAAAGACAAGAAAGCGGCGCTCGCGTCGTGCGCCACCCTGATCGAGACCCCCGAGATCTACCCTTCCCTCACTCCGAGAGAAGCCCTCTCCATGCTCTGCGAGATAAGGGGCGTGGCGGCCGGCGAGAGGAGGAAGCGGATCGACGAGGCCCTGGGTAAGGTCAAGATGACCGAATGGGATGACAAGAAGGTGGGGAGCTTCTCAAAGGGGATGAAGCAGCGGGTCAACGTCGCCTCCACCCTCCTGAGCGACCCAGAAGTGATCATACTGGACGAGCCGTCCACCGGCCTGGACCCGAGGGGGATGAGCGAGGTGAGGGACATAGTGAAGTCCCTGAGCGACAGGCTGGTGTTCATGAGCTCGCACCTCCTCGCCGAGGTCACCGAGGTCTGCCAGGAGGTGGCCATGATAGACCACGGGAAGCTCCTTGTCTACGACACCATCGAGAACGTCACCGCGAAGTTCGCAGGTGGGGGCGGGTCGGTGGAGATCGGCTTCGTGAAGGACGTGGACGCACAGACGCAGGCTATGGTCGCCAAGATAAACGGGGTGAAGGAGGTCGCCAGGTCCAACGACAAGCACCTGGTAGTGAGGTTCGACGCAGGAACCATATCCCAAGAGAAGCTCTTCGAAGGGGTGGCGGGACTCAAAGCGGGCGCGATCAGCTTCCAGCACTCAAGCGGGCTAGAGGACGCATACCTCAGCCTGATCAAGGAGACGCTCTAGGATGGGTACGAAGGCGGGCGCGACCCAGGTTGGGTCCCTTTCTCAGGTCGTCACCGTGACGAAATACAACTTCCTGAACTACTTCAGGGCGAGGCGCTTCTATGTGATGCTGGCCGTCATACTGCTCATCTCGGTCCTTCTCACAGCCCTTGTCGGGTACTACAGGCCCGTAGCCTTCCTGGGGCTCCCGGGGACGCCGGCTTCGCAGGCTGTCCTCGGCTTCTACGGGGCAGCCTGGGGCGGGACCGGCGGCTTCCTCAGCTTCTCCAGCCTGGTCGTGATCCTCTCCGCCGCATTCTTCGGAGGAGACGCGATTTCAGGTGAGTTCCAGAACAGGACCGGCTACTTCCTCGTCCCCAACCCGATTCGGAGATCAGCCATCTACGTAGGGAAGTGGTTCGCCGCGCTCGTAGCCTCTACGATAATCCTCGTGGTCTTCGCCGTGATAGTGATGGGGAACGGGCTGTTCTACTTCCCGGGGGCGGTCCCGTGGGAGTTCGAACAGTCGCTCCTGTTCGCCTGGGTGTACCTGGTCGCCGCGTTGTCCCTGACCTTCGCGTTCAGCTCCCTGTTCAAGAGCAGCTCCATCTCGATACTCATGAGCGTCATCCTCCTGCTCTTCGTCTTCGGCGTGGTGGACGACGTCTCGATGTTCGTCGCCGGGATAGAGCCCTGGTACTCTATAACCTACGGCGCAGGGATCATCTCAAGCATACTTGTGTCCCCCTACCCCCAGCACGAGGTGACCGAGTCCCTCGGCGCGGCCTTCGGCAGGAGCCGGACCAGCGCCAACCCCCACTTCGTCATCTCGACCTACACCGCCAGCGTCCCCGAAGGGCTGGAGATACTCGTGGCCTACTTCGCCGTGACGGCCGCCTTGGGGCTCTGGCTCTTCGTCAAGAAAGAGTTCACCAGCTAGCCGCTGGTGAGCACGAAGTCGTGGACCCCTCCTTTCCCAGGCTGCAGGTTCACCAGCGCGCCCCGAAGCACCCCGTCCGAGTACTCGCTCCCCGGGTTGAGGCAGAGGGTCCGTCCGATCCTGGCGAACCCCTTCGATTCGTGTATGTGCCCATGGAGGCCTAGGAGGGGGGCGTGGACTTCGATCGCCTTCCTCACCGCAGAGCTCCCGGCATGGATGACTTTGACCCCGAGCCCCTCCTTGACGTAGGTGAAGTCGCGGCTGACCGCCGGGGCCTTGTCCAGCTCTGTGTTGACCGGCGGGACGTGGAGGTTGTACACGGCGTCTTCCGGCCGGTCAACCTTCGAGGCTAGCGCCTTTATCATCTCCCCGAGCTTCCCTTCGCTCACCTCCCGGGGGCTCTTCCATGGGGTCGGGTTGGCGTATCCGAGGGTGATCATCTCGAAACCGCCGTCAGCTCGACCACCCTGTTCTCCGGGTTGACGAACTGCCCCGAGTCGACGAGCTCGGAGTCGAGCTCCAGCCTGTCGTCGTTCCCCGGGGACAGTAGCGGTGTAGGTCGAGATGA
>JAFLZI010000063.1 GCA_029785625.1 Nitrososphaerota archaeon
CGATGGCCAGGACCATGAAGCTGGCCAGGGTCAGTATGACTATGGCGAACTCTCCCCCTGGGACCGGGCCCGCCGGGACAGGGGAGGTGGTGGTCAGGTCGGTGGTGACCTCGGTCGTGGTTGTGACGCTGGTGGGGGGCGGGGGAGGAGGGGTGACCGACGACCCCGGAGTCGAGAAGTCGACCTCCCAGCTGCTGGACCCTCTGAACGAGACCACCGGGAGGGAGCCCGTCCAGGAGATGGAGGCGCCGTCGTCTTTCACGGCGGACAGGGAGTAGCCCGTCGACGAGGGGACGCAGAGCTGGGCGCTGACGTGTGACGCGGAGAAGGTGACGTAGGGGGGGCTGCTGCTGGTGTAGTCCGCGAAGCTGCTCCCCGTGGTGTTGAGCATGGCCTGGATCGGAGAGCCCCCGAACTGGTAGGCCCAGCTGGGGGCGCTGAGGGTGTAGGCGCAGGCGGCCGTCCCGGTGGCGGTGACCGTGGCCCCGTCGTCGAAGTATCCCGCCGTGGTGTCCGTGGTGGATGAGCCGAAGGCGTCGCCCTGGAGCTTGGTTATCCCGGTGCCTGGGGTGACCTGGTATTGCTGGTAGAAGGACGGGGCTATGGTGGTGGCTCCGCTGACAGTGAAGTTGGCGAAGCTGGTCTCGTATCTCAAGCCTCCTCCTGGGAAGTCTGCGCCGGGCTTGGTGACGGTGGCCGCACACCCTGAGTCTTCCCATTTGACCGTCCCCGTGGTGGTGAGCAAGTCGGAGGAGGCTGCTCCCCAGGTCTGACAGGCCAGGGAGGGCGCTCCCCCGCTTGCCACAGTGCCGGAGTAGGACGCTGTGAGCCCAAATTGCTGGTAGACGCTCATGTCGGGCCCCGTAAGGTTCGCGGCCGAGACAGTCGTGTTAGCGCTGGCGCTGTATCTCTCGGTTGCGCTCACATAGTTGTCTCCTACCGTGGCTGAGGTTTTTGCGTCGGGCCAGACAGTCGTGGAGCTGGTGGTGGTCATAGCGTAGGTCAGGGCGGACCCGAAGCTCTTGTAATAGTAATTCAGGGAATCGCCGCTCGGAGTCCCTGAGACAGCGGTGTAATAGGGGGCGACCGCGTATTGGAAGTAGATCGGTATAGACAGCGTGTCCCCCGACGCTCCCGTCGTGAACTTGTAAGTCGTCTGGCCGACCGAAGCCGTGGCGTTCCAGAACTCCCACCTTGCGCTCGTGTTCCCCGTAGGGGCTGTGTATGTCAACTCGCAGGACGGCGTCGCGGTGAACGACAGCTGGACAGAATCGATCGCGGCTGAGCTCGCCGAGGCGGAGCAGCCTGAGACGGTCACGCTCTGCGAGGTCGTGACCCCCGGCTGTGGCGTGAAGGTCACTTTCTCTGTGACCGAAGTCGTGACCGGCGTGAAGGAGACTGTGGCGAAGGTGACGGAGGAAATCGTGAGTGTGGTGGGGACGACCTGCTCTGTAATAGCTGCGGACTGCACGTTGAGCAGTGCGACGGAGTCCGACGACTTGGTCCCGGTGGCTATGTCGCCCCCGTCAGTCTGGAGCTGTGAGACGGTCAGGCTGTGCACCGTGTTGTAGACTGCGGCCCCGAATATCTGCCCGGTGAAGTAGTAGCCGTTCAGGACGGTCGATGACGAATAGCCAAGGTCGAGGGGGGCGTTGTAGACCGTGTTGGAGCAGGAGGAGATGGTGTTGGATGCAACTATGGAGAGGTCATTCATGTTTATGCCTCCTCCTGTCCCAGAAACATCTGCTATCGCCCAGCTTAAAGAGGAGGTCGACGAGGACCAGGTGAAGGCGAACATATACCAGTCGTTGGCAGTCAGCGACCCCAGAGGGCGCTCATCCGTCCCACACGCTCTGATGTCGACGCCGCCGTTGTAGGCTCCGAGCTGGAAGAAGTTGTTTCCGCTTGAATCCTCCATGATCTGTTCCTGCCCGGTCGAGGGCCAGCTGGACGCGTTGACTATCGCCTCCACTGTGACCGATGAGGGTGTCGAGTAATCTGTGGATGAGGTCGTCGCTGACGAGCCTCCAGAGCAACTCCCTCCCGAGCATGAAGTCCCCGTGAAGACGGCGGCGTAGTATGTCGAGCCGTGCGCCTCATAGGTGGCGTCGACCGTGGTGCAGGTCCCAGAACTACATGAGGTCCCCGACCCGCCAGAGGCCCAGACGTAGCCTGAAGGCAGGGTGAGAGTGAACGCGCAGGGGCCCTCCATGGTTATGTCGTGCACCGTCCCGTCGCCTGTGAACGACGCAGGTGTGGGGGAGCATCCGGTAACTGTCACGGTCTGCTCCGAGCCCCCGTTGGTGCTGCTGAAGGTGGCGTCTATGGGCTGGGTTACCGACGCGAGCATGGCGCAGGCCCCTGCCGTGTCGTTGAAGCAGCCGGTGAGGGTGTCGGCCGGGCTCACAAGGTGATTCACCGCGTCCATGGCCCCGGTGAGGGTGTCGGCCGGGCTCACAAGGTGATTCACCGCGTCCATGGCCCCGGTGAGGGTGTCGGTTATGGCCTGGGTGGGGTCGGTGCCGTGGCCTTTCGCGTAGACTGCGGCGTCAAAGAGGAGCAGGGACAGGGCGAAGAGGGAGAGGACTTTCAGGCGGCGCGACTTGACGAGATGCACACTCTCAGTCACTTATGTCCATTGTGATGCCGAAGGAGCTACCTGCGCTCTGGGCGGTGAAGGTCGAGCCGAAGAAGAGGTAATCGTTGGAGGAGAGGACCAGGCCCTGGACAGCCTCAGTTATCGAATCGCCCGATGCACCTGTGAAGCCTGCGCCGAGGTAGATGTAAGAAGTCGTCCCGGAGACGTAGGAGTATTCGTCGAGGGTGGTGGTCGTTGCCACTGCCGTCGTCAGCCAATGCGTCGTGGGAGTGTAGGCGGTGGTCCCTGTGCCTATTCCCATCACTGGCGACTGGGCAGGACCGCTGCACGTCGTCGACGAGGTGGACAGCGCACAACCTGAGGAGTCTACGGGAACCCACATGTAGAACGTGTTGGCCGTCCCCGCGCTGTCGGTCAGGCTCACCGAAACTGCGGCGGCGCTCGTGATGGGAGAGAAGAGCCCGGCCAGATAGTTGCAGAGGTTGACGTTGAACCCTGCGCTCCCAAGACTGACGGTGTATTGGACATCTACCGTATCACCTGAAACCACAGCTATACCTGTGAACGTGTCATGGAAGAAATAATACGGCCCTACTTGGTCGGCGCTGTCCAAAGTATGGACACCTCCTACCGCTTCCGTCACCGTCGCGGTGGCCGAGACAGCCACGGAACCGGAGAAGACCACGGAATCGGTGGTCCCCGTCGAACAGGTGGAGGACGTGACGGTCGTATATGTCCCAAGGATGGCGCCTGGCCCATAGTCGGTCCTGGCCGGGGCTGTGGTGCTGGTCCCTATAGCCACTATGCCGCCACAACCACTTGATGCGCCGCAGCCAGACGATTCATCGAAGATTTGCGAATCATGCCACGCACTCTTGCTTCCGGTGGTGCCTGCAGAGTTTACGAAAT
Source organism: Nitrososphaerota archaeon (assembly GCA_029785625.1). The sequence continues at coordinate 3,509 of JAFLZI010000063.1, forward strand.
TCTGGTTCTGGAATTGGCCTGGAGCCATGAATGTCAACAAGTAGTTGTTGAAGTTGTTCAGCACCAAGTCTTGAGGCAGGTTCCGCACCGCGTAGGGCTGGCTCTGCCCCGGGTGATAGGCAGACACCTTCAACCCCACGGTGATGCCCGCGGGCGCCTCAGGGGTCTTCTGAGGAGACGACCTGGCAGCGAGCCCATAGACCCCGACCCCTGCGGACAGCACGATGGTGACTATGAGCAGGACGGAAAGGAGGGACTCCCTCCTGGGGTGCGGGTTCTCGGGTGTCAAGCCGCTCCCTTCTCGTGGGCCCCCGTCTGGTGATACGGTAGATGTCCAATACACCGTCAGTCTTGGGAGC
>JAFLZI010000064.1 GCA_029785625.1 Nitrososphaerota archaeon
CGTCATCACCGCCAACGACAACTTCCTCTCCGTCATCAACTACTCCCTCGACGAGGTCAAGGGTCGCCACCACCGCATGTTCGTCGATCCCGCCTTCGCCAACAGCGCCGACTACCGCGCCTTCTGGGAGAAGCTGAACCGCGGGGAATACGAGGCCGGGGAGTACAGGCGCATCGGCAAGGGCGGCAAAGAGGTCTGGCTCCAGGCCTCCTACAACCCCATCCTCGACTTGAACGGCAAGCCCTACAAGGTGGTCAAATACGCCTCCGACATCACGCCCCAGAAGAATTACCAGGCAGAGGTGGCGGGCGTTCTCAAGGAGACGTCCCGGGTCATGGACCTCATCGCCGACGGGGACCTCACCGCCACGGTGAGCGTCGAATTCAAGGGCGAGTTCGCGAGCCTCAAGGACGCCGTCATGAAGTCCATCAACAACCTGCGGGGCATCGTCGAGAGGATCACCGAATCGGTGGATCTGATCGCCACCGCCTCGAAAGAAATCGCCGCCGGGAACACCAACCTCTCCCAGAGGACGGAAGAGCAGGCCTCGAGCCTCGAGGAGACCGCCTCGAGCATGGAGGAGCTCGCCTCCACGGTGAAGCAGAACGCCGAAAACGCCAAGCAGGCCAACCAGATGACCGCCTCGGCCTCGACGATCGCGGTCAAGGGCGGAGAGGTGGTCGCCCGGGTCGTCACCACCATGAGCGACATCAACGAGTCCTCCCGCAAGATCGTCGACATCATCAGCGTCATCGACGGGATCGCCTTCCAGACCAACATCCTCGCCTTGAACGCGGCCGTTGAGGCGGCCCGGGCCGGCGAGCAGGGCCGGGGATTCGCGGTGGTGGCCGGAGAGGTGAGGAACCTCGCCCAGCGCTCGGCGGCCGCCGCCAAGGAGATCAAGCAGCTGATCTCGAACTCTACGGAAAAGGTGGAGGGCGGAACCCGCCTTGTGGAGGAGGCCGGCAAGACCATGGAAGAGATCGTGGCCTCGGTCAAGCGCGTCACCGACATCATGGCCGAGATCTCCTCGGCGTCGACGGAGCAGAGCGCCGGCATCGACCAGGTCAACCAGGCCGTCACCCAGATGGACGAAGTGACCCAGCAGAACGCCGCCCTGGTGGAAGAGGCGGCCGCCGCGGCCGAGTCCCTCGAGGAGCAGGCCCAGAACCTCTCGGAGGCGGTCAAGGTCTTCCGTCTGGGAGCAGAGGCCACCGCGGCCCGGGAAGCCGCCCAGGCCAGCCACGAACACCGCGCCCCCGCCCCCCGGGCCATCAGCCACAACGGCCATCCGGGTGCCTCGGGAAAGGCCCTTCCGGGCAAGTCTCCGGCACGAGCTTCCGCGCAAACCGCAACCAGGCCGGCGGCACGCCCCAAGGCGGTCTCCGCCCCCTCGAAGGAGAGCGGCGCCGACGATGACGACTGGAAGGAGTTTTAAACGGAAAGGAGCTCCGGTCTCCGGGAGACCCTTGTGGACGAGGTGACAGAGAACGAGAGAGGGGTCCGGGAGTTCGACTTCACCCGGACCGACTTCGAGCAGGTCAAGCGGCTGATCTACGACCATGCCGGAATCAACCTCTCCGACTCCAAGATGGACATGGTCTACAGCCGGCTCGGACGGCGGCTCCGCGCCCGGGGGCTCACCACCTTCCGGGACTACCTCGACCTCGTCGCGTCGGGAGACGGCGAGGAGTGGGAGGCCTTCGTCAACTCGCTGACGACCAACCTGACGGATTTTTTTCGGGAATCCCACCACTTCCCGGTCCTGGCCGACCACCTTCGGGCCGTCAGGAGCCGACAGCCCCTGAACGTCTGGTGCAGTGCCTCCTCGACGGGAGAGGAGCCTTATTCGCTCGCCATGACGGCGGTGGAGGCCTTCGGGACGACCGCCCCCCCGGTGCGCATTCTGGCCACCGACATCGACACAAACGTCTTGGAAAAGGCCCGCCACGGAGTCTATCCCCTGGAGCGACTGGCCAAGGTCTCGGCCGAACGGCAGAAAAAATTCTTTCTCATGGGGACGGGGAAGAACGCGGGACATGCCCGGGTGAAGGACTTTCTCCGGCAGATGATCACCTTTCGCCAGCTCAACCTCCTCGACGACGCCTGGCCCATCCGGGGTCCCCTTGAGGCAATTTTCTGCCGGAATGTCATGATATACTTCGACAAGCAGACCCAGCGAAAGATCCTCGAGAAGTTTCTTCCGCTCATGAGAAGCGATGCCCTGCTGTTCATGGGACACTCCGAAGGTCTCCACCACGTGGCCGATCTCTTCAAAATCAACGGACGGACGGTGTACTCCATCGTTCCCGGGGCCCAGAAAAACAGCTTCGACCGCAACAACAGGTAAGACGGCCCAATACCATCGACACTCGACCCAAATGCTGACAGGATTCTCACGTCATGAACCATAGGAAGACGGGACTTCAGGGGAACACCCCCTCGGGCCCTCCCCCACAATGACCCTGGGATTCGAAGAGTCCCTGGCGACAAACAGCTACTACGATACCCAGTTCAAGAAGAACGCGGTCAAGCTCCTGCCGGGAGAGTACTACTACACGACGAAAGACCTTCTCCTGGTGACCACGCTGGGGTCGTGCGTCTCTGCCTGCATCCGCGACCGCTCCAGCGGAGTCGGGGGAATGAACCACTTCATGCTCCCGGAAAACGGCCAGAACGGGGGCGGCGGCTGGGCCTCCACCCCCACCCGCTTCGGCGCCTACGCCATGGAGGTGCTGATCAACTCCGTCATCAAGGCGGGGGGGCGCCGGGAACAGCTCGAGGCCAAGCTCTTCGGAGGCGGGGCCGTTCTCCGGAACATGGGGGTTCTCAACGTCGGACGGCTGAACGGGACCTTCGCCCTGGACTATCTGCGCCAGGAGGGGATCCCCGTGGTGGCCCAGGACCTCTTCGACGCCTATCCCCGAAAGGTCTATTTCTTTCCCGCCACGGGGAAGGTTCTCATGAAGACCCTCCACCACCTCAAAAACAATACGATCGTCGAGCGAGAAAAGAGCTACATGCAGCGCCTCTCCCAGTCCGATATCTCGGGAGATGTCGAGCTGTTCTGACAGTTCGGCCTTCTATCCGGAATCGGGACATCTTTCCCGGACCCACTGTTGGGAGATCACTTGGACCACCAGACCTTCATCGAGCAGCTTTCCTACGTGGCGGATCTCCACGCCATCATCAGCGCGACCAACCTCGAAGGCACCATCACCTATGTGAACGACAACTTCTGCGACATCACCGGCTATTCCCGGGAGGAGCTCCTGGGCAAGAACCACCGGATCCTCAAATCCGGCCTCCACGGCCCCGCCTTCTACAAGGGGATGTGGCAGACCCTGATGGACGGCTCCCCCTGGCACGGCCAGATCAAAAACCGGAAAAAGGACGGCAACTTTTACTGGGTCGAGGCGACCATCGCCCCCATGTACGGACCCGACAGTTCTCCGGTCGGCTACATCTCGATCCGAACGGACATTACAGACACGATGGAGGTTCTGGAGCGGCTTCGTCTCCAGGCCCGGGTCATCGAAATGGCCGGGGACTCCATCATCATCGGCGACGCCCGTCTTCCCGATACCCCTCTCATCCATGTCAATCCGGCCTTCGAGAGAATGAGCGGCTACTCCCTTCCGGAAATCCTCGGCAAAAACTGCAGCTTCATGAACCGGGACGACCGGGATCAGCCGGGGCTTGCGGCGATCCGCACCGCAATCCGGAACGGATCCGAAGCCCGGACCGTGCTGCGAAACTACAGAAAGGACGGCTCGCTTTTTTTCAATGAAATCCATCTCTTCCCGGTGGACGAC
>JAFLZI010000065.1 GCA_029785625.1 Nitrososphaerota archaeon
GGCGGCGCGGCAATCGGCCACGCCCCTGAGATCCTCAGGGCGCTCGGGTGCGAGGTCTCAACGATAGGGGACGTGAGAGGGTTCTTCTCGAGGACGATCGATCCCACCAACGACCCACTCGAGGTGCTGTCGAGGGCGGTCAAGAGGGAAGAGGCGGACGTCGGGTTCGCCTTCGACTGCGACGGTGACAGGCTCGCCCTCGTCGACAGCTCAGGGAGGACCAGGACAGGTGACTACATGCTCACGCTCGCCACAAAAGAGATGCTCCAGGGGTCGCCGACCAAGGACATGGTCGTCTCGGTCGATACAACCCAGGCGATCGACGAAATTGTCAAGGAAGCGGGAGGCCGGGTCTACAGGGCAAAGGTCGGCGAGGCCAACGTGGTCGCGCTCATGGAGCAGAACCAGGCGAGGTTCGGCGGAGAGGGGAGCAGTGGTGGCGTCATCGACGCCACCTTCAACAGCTGCAGGGACTCGATGGTCGCCGCGGCCTTCATAGTCGCGGCGCTAAGGCGCAAGGGGACCAAGGTCTACGACCAGGTGAGATCGTACCACATCGCCAGGGAAAAGATGGTAATGCCGCGCAAGAAGGGCCTGGAGGCGGTCAAGAGACTCCAGAAGGACAACCCTGAGGCGGACTCGCTCGACGGCCTTAAGGTCAGGACATCGAGCTCGTCATGGGTACTGATACGCGTGTCAAACACGGAGGACGGAGTCAGGGTCTCGTCGGAGGCGCCCAGCTTCAAGGAGGCGGAGCGGCTGGCCCACGCCTGGGCTCTCAAGGTCAAGCGCGCCGGTGCCTGACAGATGCTCGATGAGCGAGAGATAGTCGAGCTGATAGCCAGCCGGTCTGGGAAGCTCCCTGCGGGTTACCTCCCAATAGGCGACGACGTGGCGATGATCCCCCCAGGGAGGCCCGGGGAGAGGGTGGTCCTGAAGTGCGACATGCTCGTGGCCAGGACGGACGTCCCTCCCGGGATGACCTGGAGGATGGCCGCCAGGAAGGCCGTCGCCATGTGCGTCTCCGACTTTGCCGCGAAGGGCGTCCGCCCCTCCTCGTTCATGGTCTCCATCGGGCTCCCCAGGGGGACCCCAAAGGGAAGGATCGTTGGGCTCGCCGCCGGCCTGGCAGAGGCCTCCAAGGAGTGGGGTGTCAGGCTGGTGGGCGGAGACACCGGAGAGGCCGACGACCTGGTCGTCGACTGCTCGATGGCGGGCTTCGCCAGGAGGGTCGTCAGGAGGTCGGGCGCCAAGCCGGAGGAGTACGTCGTGACGACGGGGCCCTTTGGGCAGACAGCGGCGGGGCTCAGAATCCTCCTTCAGGGGGCCACCGCCTCGCAGGAATTTAGGGCGCGGGCGATCTCCTCGCTCTACATGCCTAGCCCCAAGTTAGAGGCAGGGCTGGCACTCTCGCGGTTCCTCTCCTCGTCGATGGACTCGAGCGACGGCCTCGCCATTTCGCTACACACCATCTCCGAGATGAGCGGGATCGGGATAAAGGTGACCGGCCTCCCTCTCGCCGACAGGCTTGAGGAGTTCGCCGCGGCCAACTCGGTCGCCGAGGAGGAGCTCGCCCTTTACGGAGGCGAGGAGTACGAGGTGGTCGGGACCATCCCGAAAGACCGCCTAGGGGTGGCCCAACGCGTGGCTCGTTCCCTGGGGTGCGAGTTGCGCATCGTCGGGGAGACGACGAGAGCCTTCAAGGGGGTTCTCTTCTCGGACGGGAGGAAGGTGAGGAAGGACGGCTGGGTGCACTTCAGAAGCGGACCCTAGCCAGCCTTCACAGCCTTGACGAACCTCTTGGCTGTCGCGTCCGCCTTCTCCTTGGTCTCAGCCTCGACGAACACCCTCACCATGGGCTCCGTCCCGCTTGCCCTGATGAGAGCCCAGGTCTTATCGTCAACCCAGACCTTGAGCCCGTCCACCTTCTCAACCTTGCCGTCGGCCCGCCGCTCGATGTTCCTCATGACCTCTCTGACCTTGCTCGGGTCGACGGGTACCTTGGTCTTGGTGAGATAGAACCTCGGGAACGCCGTGGCCATCAGCTTCGAGACAGCGCCAGCCCGTGCGGCCATCACCTCGAGCATCATCGCGGTGGTCATCCCGCCGTCCCGCGTAGGGATGTGGGCGGGGAAGAACCCTCCGCCGTTCTCCTCGAAGCCCATCAACGCTTTCCTTTCGATTATGGTCCGCGAGACGTCGACGCTCCCCACCCTTGTCCGTAGCACCTTTCCGCCCCTCCTCTTCGCCACCGCCTCTATCACCTGCGAGGAGCTTATGGGGGTGACCACGGTGGAGTTGGGGTTCCTCTCGAGGAGGTAGTCCGCGATGAGCGAGCCGCTCTGGTCGCCCCAGTACAGGTTCCCGCCCTCGTCGCAGAATATCGACCGGTCGCCGTCGCCGTCGTACGCGACGCCAAGGTCGGCGTGAGAGGCCCTGACGGCCACCACGAGGTCCCGCAGGTTCTCGGGAGTGGGCTCGGGGCCCCTCCCCGGGAAGCTCCCATCGACGATCGAGTTTATCGTCACCACCTTGCACCCGAGCGCCTCAAGCAGGTAGGGCGCAGCAAGGGCCTGCGCCCCGTTTCCAGAATCGACGGCGACCTTGAACCTGCGCTCAGAGATGAGCTTGGAGTTGACCTTGGAGAGTATCCCGTTGATGTACGCCCTGATTACGTTGGGCTCGGGCCTCGGTGAGCCAACCTCCTTCCAGTCGGCCTTCCGCGAGGTCCCTTCCTGGAAGATCTTCTCGATCCTCTGCTCGTCGAGCCTTGAGACCTCCACTCCATCTGGGCCCATGACCTTCACCCCGTTGTACTCCGGCGGGTTGTGCGAGGCGGTGATCATCACAGAGCCCCGGTAGCCCAGCGCCTTGGTGGCGAACTGGAGGGCCGGGGTAGGGACAATGCCCGCCTCAGCAACGTTCCTCCCTGAGCTCATGAGCCCTGCGGTCACCGACGCGAAGAGCATCTGGCCGGTCAGGCGTCCGTCCCTGCCCGTGAGAAGCTCGCCATCGGCGAAGTAGGTCCCCACAGACTCGGCGAGCTTGATGGCAAAGCCCACATCGCCCGTGACCCCGGGGATGAACCTGACCCCGTTGGTGCCGAAGAGCCTTCCTCTGGGCGCGAGCACGCTGGGTTTCGGCTAGCCGACTCATTAAAAACCTTTGAAACAGGGATTTGATATTATAGATGATATTTGTAGAGGAATCACACGTCTGCGCGGCCATATAGCGAATACATGCAAGTGAACCTCACCCACCCTGGAGAACGCGGCTGCGTGACCATAAACACTTATGTTGAATCCGGCGGGCTCTCATATCGGGGCCCGTAGCTCAGCACGGATAGAGCGCCAGCCTTCTAACCTCCCCTTCAGATGAAGGGAGGAAAGTGAGCTGGATGCCGCGTGTTCAAATCATGCCGGGCCCGCCATTAGAACCCGCCAGGTTGAAGGCGGCCCGGCGAGGACGCGCCGCCCGTCCGGCGTGTCGGGATTCCGGCTCGAGCGAGCGACGCCAAGACCGGTATGGCTCGCTCAGCCAATCCTCTTCCGCATCCTCTCCACAGCCTCTCTCAGCGTGCTGTCCTGCTTGGGGAACGCGAGCCTCACCCGAGTCTTCCCAGCACCAGGCGTCGAGAAGAAGCTGGATGCAGGGACCACCGCAACCCCTCCGTCCTTAACCAGATTCTCGGCGAAGCCTACGTCGTCTCCCCCCCAGAGGGAGCGGAAGTCCGCCATGATGAAGTACGCGCCTTCAGGTTTCAGGCACTCGAACCCCATCGACTCTAGCGACTTCAAGAGATAGTCTCGCTTGC
>JAFLZI010000066.1 GCA_029785625.1 Nitrososphaerota archaeon
GATATGGGTGATGATCATGCCCGAAGACGGCGGGGCGCCAAAGATACCCCGAAACGTCGAAGACGCGAAGTCGGAGAGGGTCTTCTACGAAATCACGGGGCGGGGGACGGCCCTGCTCGCACTGGCCGGCCGGCTCGAGGAGCTGGCGGGTCGCGGCGCGAACCCACCGAGTAGGCGTCGCGTCAGAGGCGCGTTCAGATAACCGACACCAAGAGGCCGATCAGGTAGAGGAGGATCCCGGCTACAGCTCCGACCAGCGCTGATTCGAGGCCGGAGGCGGGGCGGAAGCTCCTCGGTACGAAGACCTTCGAGCCGAGCACGAATAGTGCGAAGAGAGAAGCAGCCACCGAGCCCAGAAGGGCGTCGATTCGGGCGACCTGGAGAGTGTACGGGACAACGGCCAGGAGCGCAAGCAGGAGAAAAGCCACTCCGGCCGCCGCCGGCCTGGAGAAAACGCCCGTGCGGGCGTCCTCCACGTTCACCCGCAGCTCCCTCCGGAGCATCTCCTTCAGCCAGAGCTCCTTGTTCCTGACAAGCCTCCTCATTATCACTTCTACCTCGGCATCGCCATATCCGTCCTTCCTCAGGAGGTCCACCATCTCTCTCCTCTCTTCGTCGGGCTCCGTCTCGATCTCCATCATCTCCCTGTTGATGTCTATCTCCAGAGAGTCCAGCTCGGACCTCCGGGAAAGGTAGTTGCTGAAGAACATGGAGATAGCGCCTGCCAAGGCGAAGGCCAGGCCGGCCAGGGCTATCGTCCCAAAGGGGACCCCCGCCCCGTTAAGGGCGGCGGTCATGGCCAACCCTTCGATGGCGCCATCGCTCCCCCCCAGGACGACCCTATCCAAGACTTGACGCGCAGGAATGTGCGGATGCTTCTCTCCCTGTTCTGCCGACAGACCCAGTCGGGCCGAACGCGGCACGGTTCTTATTTAGAAGTTGACCAAAGGAGGGGGAGACGGCCGGGGCGCCTCCGGGCTAGGTTTTCTGCCACTGAAATGGGAGCATTTATTAGGAATCCCCATCAGGGGAGAACCAATTCAGTCATGCGTTATCCAAAAGAGATAGAAGTCTGGGAACATGCGCCTGGGAGGCGACTCGTGGAAGTGGTCGTCAAAATCCGGAACGAGAAGGGAGCGCTCGCGAAGTGCAGCCAGGTCTTGAACGATTCGAGCGTCAACATCCTGACGGGGTTCTTCACAGCGCCCTCCTCCTCAACGGGGGCGTTTCTGAGCTTCTTTGCTGACGTGACGGACTCGGAAGGGGGGCTGACGGAGCTGAAGAAGACCCTCCAGGGGCTCGACGTCATAGAATCGGTCGACGGAGTGGCCGCCGAAGGCGGTTTCATGGTTGACAGGCAGCACTTCCCCGTCCAGTGGGCAGGGCGGAAGGCGGTCGTCATGCGGACAGAGGCCCTCAACGAGATGCTCAACAGGCTCTGGGCCGTCTTCGGAACCGGGGCGGCCACGATCATCGACCAGATGGCGGAGGCCATGGGGAGACACTCGGCCAGGGAGGTCGTCGAGGACTTCGGCAAGAGGTTCGCAGTGGACCAGATCGACGAGCTCATAGCGACCTATTCGGCCCTCGGTTACGCCGACGTCTCGATTGAGAAGAGCAAGTCCTCGGACTTCCCCATCGTGGTGAACGCAAGGGAGCTCTTCGAGTGCGAAGCGAACGCGAAGCTGAAGTTCCGCAGACGGAGCGGTTTCTTCAGGGCCCACCTCAGGGGTTTCATGTCCGGGATCTTCGGAAAGCCGCTCGAGGTCAGCGAGGTCCAGTGCCTTACGGAAGGGGACGAAGTCTGCTCGTTCAGGGTCGCCCTTTCCGAGGCGGCCGTCCCCAGCGTCACGAGCAGGTTGGCGGAGCGCGGCGCTCGGGCCTAACTAACCCTTTTAACCGGCAGCCGTTCGCGCCAAATTAGGTTGTCTCTCAAGGACAGGCGGGGAGAATACTCGTGGCCAAAGACGCGGGTGGATAGGGTCCAGGTGGCCACAGACAAGAAGACCTACGCTCTGGGCGACTCGATCAGGGCGAGCGTGGCGTTCAGAATCGTGGGAGGGTTACGTGAAGCGTTCCATCCTGACGTATGGACAGTGGCTTGGGAGGATTTCGACAAGAAACTCCGGCTCACGACCAGGATGAAGCTGAGCGCGCACGGCGGGTTGCGCCCGCGGAAAGTGGGCGAGATCAAGAAGGAGGTGAGGATGGCGAGCTTTTACTGGAGCAGGGACCCCGACCTCCCTTACAGGATATGGGTGATGATCATGCCCGAAGACGGCGGGGCGCCAAAGATACCCCGAAACGTCGAAGACGCGAAGTCGGAGATGCTCGACGTGGAGAAGGAATTCACCTTCCCGGCATCTGAGCTCGGCGTGGGAACCCACAATCTGGTCGCAGAGGCTACCGGAAAATGGGGCCGGCGGAGCTTCATCGAGAAAGGAGAGGCGTCGTCGAAGTCGAAGCCCGCGGTGGTCAAGGTTGAGTGAAGAGCACTGGCTCGCCGAGGTGAAGTGGGACGAGGGGAATGTCTTTCTCGGTTCCGATACCTCAGGGCACACCGTCGTTTACGACTCGGCGGAGGGGGTACAGAAGGGCATTGGTCCGATGAGAGCGCTCCTCACCTCGCTCGGGGCCTGCACCGGGATGGACGTCGTCGCCATCCTGAAGAAGCGCAAGCAGAACCTGACATCGCTGAGAATCTTCCTGTCGGGCGACAGGCCGGAGCACGGGCTTCCCAAGCCCTGGACTTCCATACACGTGAAGTACGTCCTTTCCGGGGCCTCCCTTGACAAGGGGTTCGTGGAAGAAGCGATCAGGGACAGCACGGAAAAGTTCTGCAGCGTCGGGGCCACGCTACAGCCTACCGCCCGGATTTCGCACTCTTACGAAATAGTCCCTTAGACCTTCAGGACTATCTTCCCGAAGTGCCGGCTCTCCTGCATCTTCGCCTGGGCGTCGGCGGCGCGCTCGAGCGGGTAGACCGAGTCGACGACGGTCCTGAGCTTCCCCTTTTCGTAGAGCTTCACCACGTCGAGGAGTTCCCCCATCCCTGCCATGAAGCTCCCGTAGATGGTAAGCTCCCGGTTGTAGACATACCTGAGGTCAGTTGCGACGTCTGCCCCTGTCGTCGCCCCGCAAGTGACCAGCCTCCCTCCCTTGGCCAGCGCCTTCACGCTCCGGTCCCACGTGGATTTCCCCACGTGCTCGACGACGACGTCCACCCCCTTCCTCTCGGTGAGCTTCTTCACCTCCTCGAGCACGTCCTGCGAGTAGTGGTCGATCACTTCGTCGGCGCCGAGGGCCCTCGCCTTCTCCAGCTTCTCTGACCCTCCCGCAGTCGCAATCACCCTGGCGCCGAACAGTTTGGCCAGCTGGATGGCGACAGAGCCCACCCCGGAGTTCCCCCCCAGGACCAGGACGGTGTCCCCAGGGGACACCCTGGCCTTCGTCACGAGCATGTGGTATGCCGTCTCTGAGACAAGAGGGAAGGACGCCGCCTCTTCGAACGTCATCCCCTTCGGCTTCCTGACTAGGTGCGTCCTCCTCGCCCTGACAAGCTGGGCGTAACCCCCGTCCACGCCGTACCCGGTTATGGTGTACTCCCTGCACTGGTTGTCCCTCCCGGAGAGGCACCTGTCGCACCGCCCGCACCCGAGCCCGGGATTGACTATGACAGCGTCCCCCTTCTGGAACTCCTTCTCCTCAGGGGGGACCCATTCCACCTCCCCGGCGATGTCGCTCCCCGAGATGTGGGGAAGCGGGATCTTTACGTTGGGGAG
>JAFLZI010000067.1 GCA_029785625.1 Nitrososphaerota archaeon
GGTACCCGAGTACAGGGGGCGGGGAGTCGCGACGGGGCTTCTGGAGAAGGCGAAGGAGGTTGCCGACTCCGGTAGTGGATGGATAGGAATGTGAGCCTCATCTCGTCCGCGGTAGCTGACCTGAGGGCGTCCTTCACAGTGACCGCGTTGCCGAGAGACTTCGACATCTTCAGCCCGTCGGTCTTGAGGAGGTTGGTGTGCATCCAGTGTTTGACCAGTGGTTTGGCGCCCGTGAGAGACTCTGCCTGGGCGATCTCCGCCTCGTGGTGGGGATAGACCAGCTCATATGCGCCCCCGTGGACGTCGTAACGGTCACCAAGGATAGGGATGGTTACAGCCGTGTCTTGTATGTGCCAGCCGGGGGAGCCTAGGCCCCAGGGACTTTTCCAACGCCCCTCGACGAGGACTTCAGGACGCCAGAGCGCGAAGTCGTTCAGGTTCCTCTTCCTAGGGGAGAGCTCGAGGGGCCGAAGAGAAAGGTCGCGCTTGGACTGGTGGGACAGGCGCCCCCACGGGGTGAACTTGGTGGTGTCGAAGTAGACCCAACCGTCTGCTTCGTAGGCGAATCCTTTGTCGAGCAGCACCCCGACCTGCCTGATCGCCTCGTCGAAGTGGCGAGACACCGGCTCGAAGCGGGAGACTGAGGCGATGTTCAGGCTCCGGACGTCCGCGAGCATGGAGCGGATCATCCTCTCCGAATAGGCCATGGGGTCTTCCCTGGTCCTGGCTGCGGCCCGGGTGACCCTTTCGTCGACGTCTGTTATGTTCATGAGAAACTCGACGTCGTACCCGAGGTGACGCAGGTACCTCGCGAAGGCGTCGAAGTAGATGAATGTCCTCGCGTGCCCCACGTGAATCGCTGACTGGACCGTGGGACCGCAGACGAACATGCTCACCTTGGGCGGGGCGAGGGGGCGGAGGGGCTTCTTCCGCCCGGTCAGGGTATCATAGAACACGGGGGTGCCCTTCAACGCTCCAGTCACCAAAGACCCGGGTATTTGTTTTTGAATGGGAGAGGGCGAGCTTCGTCCTGTGTTCTACGAGGACAGGGTGACCTCCGCCGCAGGACTGGGTAAAAGGCTGGCGGTCCTTGACCAGGACTCCGGGGTCAGGCTGATGGGGACGTACGCTGGGAGGAGGGCCTTGGTGTTCGTGACCAGGTTCGGCCGAAGATACACGATAATGGCCTACTCCGTGGGAAAAGGAGGGTTCCCGGGGAGGAGGTTAGGGACGATGGAGGTCGACGGAGTGGAGATGGCCGAGGGGGCGTTGAAGAAACTCCTCAGAGGGCCCCCGCGGGCCTGGATCTACTGAGACGGGGCGAGAACGGGCCCTATATAGTGGATTTCAGACCGGTAGGGCATGGCTGAGGACAAACTCGAAACGCTCTATACGAAGGTCGCACAGAAGGTCCTGAAGGATACCCTTCATGTAAGGAAAGGGGACTCCGTCACGGTCGAATCGTGGGACAACGGGATTCCCTTCGCTAGACGGGTGCTCGTGGAGGCCCGGGCGCTTGGGTGCCCGGCTATCTTGCTCTACGAAGACGAGAGGGCCTACATAGAAGGCGTCAGGAGGGCCCCGGACGACTCGGTCGGTGCCATGGGACGGAACGAACACGGTCTCCTTTCAGCGACCGACGCCTACGTCTTCATCCCTGGCCAGGCTCTGGGACCATACTCCAGGACACTGAAGCCCGGTGAGCGGGCGAAATCCACCCGCTACAACTCCTCGTGGTACCAGGCCGCCGAGAAGGCGGGGCTCAGGGGAGCCAGGCTTTCCTTCGGCTATGTGGGAAAGGACCTCGCCCGGATCCTCGGTAAAAGGGTGGAGGACGTTGTCCGTACGCAGCTCGAGGCGGCGCTAGTTGATTTAGGCAGCCTGTCGGCGTTGGCCGGGAAGATCACGCCTGCCCTGGCTGACGGGGCCCAGGCAGAGCTGCTCACGGCGGGAGCGCGAATGACATTCTCGCTCAAAGGAGAGCTCCAGACGGAGGACGGAGTCGTTGACGACGAGGACAGAAGGGAAGGGGCCAACATGGCCTACGTCCCCCCCGGGTTCGTCGGGAAGGAAGTCGACCCTGAGAGCGCTGAGGGGACGGTGGTGTTCACAGACACCCTGACCGAGCTGGGGGTGATATCCAAGATCAAGCTCCAATTCGAGAAAGGGAGCCTAGCGTCCTGGGAGTCGCCTGAGAGCGCCAAGGTGAAGAAGCTGGTCGAGTCGTCGTCTCCCGAGCGGAGGAAGGTCAACTTCTTCAGCCTCGGGCTCAACCCGAAGCTGGGATATGGGTGGGGGCAGGACAGGTTCGTGGCTGGATCGCTTTCCTTGAGCGGTTTCGGCTTCAGGGGCCAGGTGAAGAAGGGGACGCTCGCCGTCGATGGGAAGCCGATTATGTCCGGTGGCAAGCTCGTAGGCTAGAGCAGCCTACGCTCCCTCATGAGATGTCCCAGTACGGCTGTTAAGATCCGCGCGCCCCGACACCGCGGGGATGGCTGTCAGCTCGTGCAGAGTGACTCCGAACATGCTTTGATGACTACCGCCTAGCGACATGTGGCCGTCGGGGGGAGTCTGTCACCCCCGGAACGCGACCGGACCACGATACCCCTTGGAATCCGCCTGGGTTTGGAATGCGTAAATCCATTCATTTTTACACCCGAGAGGGACGCGCTTTCGTTGATAGGATTCGAATTTCTCATCATCCTCTTCTTCGCCTCGATCATGGCGGGGGCACTGGGGTCGATAGTGGGCCTCGGAGGAGGCGTGATAATCATCCCTATACTTACGATATTCCTTGGGGTGGACATCCACTTTGCCATCGGGGCCAGCATCGTCTCGGTCATAGCGACATCCAGCGGCGCGGCCGCGACCTACGTTAAGGACAAGATGACCAACCTGCGCATCGGCATGTTCCTGGAGCTGGCGACGACGGCGGGGGCAATCTTCGGGGCGGCCATCGCGGCGTACACCAATTCCTTCCTCCTAGAGCTCATATTCGGGAGCATTCTGCTGGTGTCGCTAGTCCCCCTGGTCAGACAGATTGGCGAGGATATCCCTGCCAACCCGGAGCTGGTGGGTCTCGCCAAGCGCCTGTCGCTTCAGGGATCCTACACCGAGGTGGACGGGTCGACAGTGAATTACAATGCCACCAGACCCGAACGCGGGCTCGTCGGCATGTTCGCGGCCGGACTCATCTCGGGGCTGCTGGGAATCGGGAGCGGGACGTTCAAGGTACTCTCCATGGACCTGGCGATGAAGCTTCCCATGAAAGTCTCGACGACCACCTCCAACTTCATGATTGGGGTCACCGCAGCGGCAAGCGCAGGAATCTACTTTGCAAGGGGGGACGTCGACCCGTTCATCGTCGCGCCCGTCGCCATTGGGATACTCATCGGCGCCTTCATTGGGACCAGATTCCTCTTGAAGGCGAGGAACCCGACGGTCAGGAAGATATTCGCAATCGTGCTGGCGATCTCTGCGGTCGAGATGATAGTCAGGGCCCTCGGAGCGTGAGTCGTAGATGAACCTCGGCGACAGAGAAGCGATGAACGACGTGATCAGCAACGTCCTGAGGTACGGAGTCCTGATTTCAGCCGCGATCCTCCTCGTCGGGACCGTGCTGCTGGTTGTGGACTACAGCTTCACCGACTCTTCGGTTTTCCTGGGATACATCCCAGGTCGAATACCCCACA
>JAFLZI010000068.1 GCA_029785625.1 Nitrososphaerota archaeon
TATTAAATGTCGCGGTGCGCAGGGGAGGCCATGGGCCAGGTCCTGAAGTTGGACGGGAGGTCCTTGTCGAGGGCGGCCGAGGCGGTGCTCAGGGGCGGCCTCGTGGTCTACCCTACTGACACGGTCTACGGGCTCGGCTGCGACCCGTTCAACGAGGAGGCGGTGCGGAGGCTCTTCGCGGCGAAGGGGAGGGGGGCCAAGGCGGTCCCGGTCCTGTGCAGCACCCACCAGAAAGCCGCGGACCTGGTCGATCTCGGGGAGAAGGGGGAGGAGCTGGCGAGGCGCCACTGGCCGGGGGCCCTCACCATCGTCGCTCCGCTCAGGATGCGGGTCCCCCAAATGCTCAGCCAGGGCCCCAACCTCGGCGTCAGGGTGCCGGACCACTCGCTGTGCCTCGAACTCATCTCCTCCTGCGGGGGGTGGCTCGCGGGGACCAGCGCCAACGTCTCGGGGGCCCCCTCGGCCAGGAGCGCCGCGGACGCGCTGAAGCAGCTCGGTGACACGGTGGACCTGATCCTCGACGGCGGGCCCTCGGCAGGGGCCGGGTCGACCGTGGTGAGCGTGGTGGGGGGGGTGGTCACACTCTTAAGAACCGGTCAAATCGGGGTCGAAACGAGCTGAGCGAAGGACGAACCTGATAGTCACATCAGCCAAGGGTCTAGAGGCGAGGGCCTCGGCCGAGTTCAAGGAAATCGCCCTCCTGTCTGGGATCAGGAAGCTGGTCATAGACAGGTCGGCCTACGACGGCGTCGTAGAGGTGGACGTCGAAGACCCCAAGGCCCTGCTTTCTTTCATCACTGACTACGTCCGTTCCGAGCCCTTCAGGGTCAGGTACATCCTGAGGATAATCCCGGTCAACCGCGTGGTTGACACCAAGCTGGAGGACATAGCGAAGGCGGTGAAGGAGCTCTCCGAGGCCATCGGCCCCGGCGAGACGTTCAGGATCACGATAGAAGCGAGAGAATCCCCCTACTCGGACAAGCAGCTGATAGACGCGCTGGCCGACGCCGTTGACCGGGATGTGGACCTGGACTCCCCGGACAAGGTAGTCCTCCTGGAGATCTTCGGCGAGTACGCCGGGATATCCGTCATCTCCCCGAACGATATAGTCAGCATCCAGAAGCTCAAGCGGGCTGTCTAGGGCTTCTCTGCGCCGAGGAGCGCCGCGGCCTCCACCCTGGCGAGCTCGGTCCGCGAGAGGGCCTTCCTGGGGAGCTCGACCCCCTTGAAGCCCGGCGGCCGGCTAGGGGGAGCGCGCCCGGCCACGATCGCAAGGAAAGGCTCCCCTTTCTTCGCCCCCTCCTGACCGATGGCCCTTGAAATCTGGGTGGTCCCGGCGAGCCTCAGCAGGAGGTCGATCTCAGGCTTCTTGGCCAGGAGGCTCCCTGACGCCTCCGCCTGAAGGGTCTGGGCGGCGACCATCTCCACCAGGAACTCGTTCTTCACGGACCCCGCCCTCACCGTCTGTACCACGGCTCCGGGGTTGACCAGGGCCAGGCCACGCTTCGTTTCGTCCGGGTCCATCCCTTCGCAGAGGTAGGCCCTAGCCACCGCGTTCGCCATCTCATCCACCATGAGAGAACGGCAGGAGAGCCACCCTCGCGCCGTCAGATATGCGGACAGACCTCCCAGCCGGGACGAAGGCTTCGCCGTCTTCGACCATGACCAGGGTGTTGTACTTGCTGAACCCAGGGTCCGGGAGCCCCGTCATCGCCCTCACCCGGTCGACGAGCTCGGACGCTTCGAGCCAGGCGTCTTGGATGGTGATCTCCGTCGCCCCCACGGCGGTGCCTATGTGGCCCAGACACCTGACTTGGATCATCTCTGGTCCAGGAAGAGCAGCCTTTCCTTATACCTTCTTCCTTCGTACATGGAGCCAGGCGGCGACAGGCGCCCCTCCCCCCCTTTCAGTCTGACCCTGAGCCCCTCACTGGTCGCCCTGCCGAGCTCGCTGACCGGGAACTGGACGGAGACAGGCCTCGGGTCAATCGCGTGCATCGACGTCTTGCAGGGGAAGAGCTTCCCGGACCGCGCGGCCGCTACCACGTCGTCCTTCATGAGCTTCCGCGGGAGCAGTACGACCCTCCTCCTCTCCTGAAGCTCTATGTCGATGTCGTCTTCGGGGACGAACCGCCTCTCCCATCCCAGCTGCTCTGCGATCCTGTCGAACGCGAGCATGACTGCTCCGACCTCCTCCTGAGGCGGCCTGCCTACGATGTACGCCACATCGCTAGTCAGCACCGCGACGGCGGCCTCCCTCCTCTCCAGCGCGGAGAAGGCCTCCGCCAGGGTGGTCCTCCTCGCGCTCTCCACGCTTCCGAGGACGTCGTGGATGCTCCCCGCCTGGCTCGGCGTGTAGGCCCGGGCCCACCTCCCCAGGGCGATGGCCCGGGAGCTGTAGTCCACCGCACAGCAGACTGCGTTCTCCACCCCGAGCTCCTGGAAGGCGGCTAGCCTGTGCATGCCGTCAAGGACCGTGGCCGTCTCCCTGTCTATGATTATCGGGTCCTTCTGCACGCCGTCGCGGAGGATCTCCTGCACAAGCTCCTTGACGTGGCGCTGGATGGTCATCTCATGGGGGCGAAGGGAGCTCACCGGCCGGATTCCCAGGGTGAACCCCGCCGTCGCCGCCGCCAAGGCTCTACTCCTTCGCTTCTACGACGGCTGGTCCTTCGGAATCGTCCGAGGCTTCGGAATCTTCTGATTCCGCCTCCATCTTCTTCGTGATGTAGCCCGCGATGCGGTTCCTGAGCTGCTTGGACGGTATCAGGGCCAGCTCTATGAGCGTCTTCTTGTTCTCTTCGAAGTCTGAGCCGAAGACCTCGGGGTGCCTCTGCATGACCTCCTCCGAGAGCCTCCGTGTCCTGTCCAACTTCTGTCAAGCCCGCCCGAGTGGCGTCATTAACCTTTCGAGTCTCCCCCCAGGAAGCGGAGCGCGTTCCGGGCGGTCTGGGCCAGGACCTCCCGGGGTGGCAGCCCCCAGAGCTCGGCCAGCCTGAACGCGACCGAAGGGACCAGCGCGGGGCCGTGGACCCCTCCAAGGGGGCCGTAGGACACTGGGGAGTCCGACTCGACCAGGGTCAGAGCCGGGTCGCACCGCCGGGCCAGGCGCTGCAGCTTCTTCGAGTAGAGGAGTGCCGGACTGAACGAGACGTAATACCCTCTCTGAAGGACAGCCGGGAGGACGTCCTCACGCTCGAGCCAGTGCATGAGCAGGGGGCCCGTCCTGAACGACCCAAGCACGTCCAGGACCTGGGATTCGGCCCCCCTGGAGTGGACTTGCACCGGCGCCCCCTGCCTCTCAGCGGCCCCGAGCTGCGCCGTAAACGCCACAAGCTGGGCGCTCCCCTCCCCGGTGGAGGAGTAGGTCGGGTCCAGACCCACCTCACCTGCCCCCCTTGCTCGCTCCAGCGACTGCGGGAACCAGGACAGATCCCGCTCCTTCTCAGCCTCGGAGGGGTGGACCCCTACGAACGCCTCCACCGTCCCCGGGGCGCCGGTGGCGAAGGAGATGACCCTCTCTGACGTCTCGCGGTCGACGCCGCAGGCGAGGAGGACGACCCCGGCCGCCCTGGCGCTGGCTACGGCCAGGGGTGAGTCCGAGGCGTCCAGGTGGAGGTGCGAATCGACGAAACGCACGCGCTGCCTTGGGCAGAGAGGTATTTCAGGGCACTTCATCTCC
>JAFLZI010000069.1 GCA_029785625.1 Nitrososphaerota archaeon
CCTTGCACTTCTGCTCTGTCCCGTCGACGCCCAGGTTGTCCGAGACGAGCTTGGCGAAGCCGAGGGTGCTGACTCCGTTGAAGTCGGCCTTCGAGTCCTTGTCGGACCTGTCACCGACGTAGGATCCGAGCCTGGTGTCTGAGAGCTGGCTCGGTGCTTGGATGTGGAATTCGAGGTGGTATTTTTCTTCCTCCACCTTCCTCGCGACTACGCCGCACGAAGTGCAGACGAACTCGTCGCCTGACTGCACGACGTGGCCCCTGCATTCGCGGCACCGTTCGATTTGCTGAGGACTCTCCATTGTCTCGCCTCCTTGGTTGGTTTGCCCTGGGCCGGCCCCGAGAGCTGGGGCTGGCCGTAGCTTGCAGGCGCAGGCTGGCAGCGGCCGTGAAGCGGAAAGCGGCGTCCCTGTCCGTCCTTGCCGGGAGGTCGATGCTCGCCGCTGGGGGCGAAAACACGAGCAGGATGCCTTCCGTTGGGTCCCCGACTTTGGTCTAGGGCTTGTCTTGAGTCCTAGGAGTCAAGGAGCAGGTCGGAGCGACAGCCGCTTCCATACTTCGCGCCGCCGTTCAGTCGGCGCCTGAGAGCGGTTTTGCGTCCCTTCGGTGGGCAGACCTGGGAGACGGCTAAACTGGGCAGACCCCGATAATGAGGCGGGAACAACAAAGTGAGATAGTTGATGGATCGATGTAGTTTGGTTCCTGCGGTAGCACCATTGACGGTGCAGTCATGGCTCGCTCCGTACTGGGGCGGGCCTCTGTTTCGTTCGTAAGGGGGGTTTGCTAAAGAGAGCTTAGCACCCCCGAAGTCGCCTTGGGTATTTAACGTGGGAGAGTGCCGGGCGACGGACCTGACTCCAAGGGAACCTTACGGGTCCCAAGGGATGACATGCTAAGCTCGAAGGGTGACAAACTCCGCGGCCAGGGGTGACACTTCGGGGGCAGGGATGACATTTCTATCGCAGGGATGACAATTCAGGTGAGCTTTGTCTGCTTGTGGGGGCTGCCTGACGCCTTCCACCCCTCGGCGAGCTTCCGCCCCTCCTGCATCAACCAGTAGGCGTTCCCCTCTTTCTGGATGAGCGCGAGGGCCTTCAGGTGCCCGAGATACCGGGCCACCGTCCTCTCGTCTACGTCCAAATCTGACGCGAGCTGCGCCTTGCTAGTGTATCCGAAGGACAGCATGAGGGAGAGCAGGTGCAGCTCGTTGTCGTGGAGGTCTGATGGAACCACTGGGGACGCCGGGGGCGGGCTCTGGCTGGCCCCTGGGCTCGCTTTGGTAGGCGCGACATCCCCTTGGTCGACCAGCTTCTTCAGTTCGTCCTCCGGGAGCCCGATGGGCTTGTACATCACGTCATAGGTAGCCTTGTCCTTGTCCGCGAGGATCTCCCTGACCTCGGGAATCTGGGGCCTGGCCACCACGACGAATGTCACCCACTGGTAGAGGGTGAAGTTCTTGGTGTAGTTGTCCCGGACCTGCTCAGGGTTCTTCGAGGGGGATATCTCCACTTCCACGGCGGTACGTCGCTTCTCCCACTCCTCTGTGCTGATGCGGCCCACTATCCGGCCCTCCTTCCCCCTCGCCTTGATCACGAGGGGCTCGGAGTACAGTATGTCAGGGAACGGGCCCTCCCTGTCCCCCCGGTCGAAGGCGCACCAGTACCCCTTCTCCCAGAACTCCTCGAGGAGTGCGAGCATGGCCTTGACGTGGAGCGGACCTCCCACCCTCCCTGACTTCGCCCATCTGTCAAGGTCGAACCGGAAGAATTTCTCCTGGGCTGCATCCAAGATCGAGTAGTAGACCTGCCTGGCCTGCATCTTCTCGGCCTCCGTTTCCGGCTCCTTCCACATCGGCTGGCCCGTGCCCGGGTCCATTCCTTGGTAGAGCTGGCCGGACTTCGCTTCGGCCTTCGCGTACGCCCTGTCGGTGAGGTAGTTGAGCCCAGATTGGAGGATGCTTGCCTCCCAACCGCAGCGCTGCTCGAATATGTCAGCCAACTGGCGGAAAGGTATCTCGGTCCCGATGCGGTGGAGGTAGGCCAAGGGCATCCATTGGAGCGGGCCCCCCAGGGGGCAGTCCCCTCGGGCCGCCTTCGCCTTCTTCTGCTCTTCCCTGAAGACGAGGCCGGTGTCTCCGGCGGTGCCCCCGTAGAGCTTCTCCATGTCAGCCTTGATGTAGCCCATCCCCTCGGCGAAGGAGGCCATAGGCTCGTGAAGCCTTGGGAAGGTGACCCTGAACGGGGGCTCCGTAGGCCTCCCCCCCACGGGCCTCTTCCTTACTACGGCGGCATAGTCCTCCAGGGCTGGGATGGTCGACTCGACCGCCTCGGTCTTCTGGGGGTGCAGCAGCTTGGCTAGCTTGCGGGCGTCGTCCGGGCTCCCCCTGAATGCCAGGACTGACCCGACGTTGGATTGGATGGAGCTCGTCAGGTCGTCTGGGATTTCTGAAAGGGTCTGGGCGACCATCCAGAGGTAGAGGCCGTACTTCCTGGACTGCGAAAGGACGGTCTTGAGGATCTTTAGCTGCGCGATGTCCCTGAACTCGTCTGCGGCCAGGATCACCGGCGTCCTGGCGACGGGCTGCTCCCCTGCCCTCTCGAGCCTCTTCGCGCGCTTCAGGCTGGCGAAATAGAGCTTCATCACCACGGCAGAGGCGAAAATCCTCCTGAACTCGTTCGGGAGGCTGGAGGGTATCCTGAAGATGGTGAGGCTGCCCGGCTCCATCCGCTTCTCCAGGTCGATGGTCGACTTCCGCGAGCAGAACGTCCGGAACGTCACGGACGACGGCGGGAGGACGAAGTTGGATATCCTGTTGAGGACGGGCATGTATGCCTCCTTGGAGAGCTTCGAAATCGCCTCCATGGTCTCCCGGATGACCACGACGTCCTTCACCCTCTGTCTGAGGAGGGTCTCCACCTCTGCCGCGCTCTCTTTGGTGAACTGCAGCACCAGGTTGTACAGGTCCCAGAGCGTGGGGTCGTCGGTGAAAGTGTAGAGGTAGTAGAGGGCGCCCTTGAAGATCCACATCAGGCGGGGCGCGTTGCTGGCGTCGGTGTTGAAGACGTCAGAAAGGAGCACGGCGAACTCCTCCACCTGGGTCTGGAGAACCTCGGCTTTCTCCTCCTGGGTCAGCTCCTCGGGCAGGGAGAGGAGGTTGAAGCCGAAGGTGACGTACTGCGGGTCCAAGAGGGCAACGCGGCCGTCCCATTCGGCCATTGGAATCGCACGCAATAGGTCGATTGACGCGTCCCCTCCGGGGTCGAAGAGGAACAGGGCGGGCAGGGGCCTGCCGGCTTCCTTCTTGTCGAAGAGGAGCTTCAGCATGTAGAGAACCGCATTGGTCTTTCCGCTACCTGTCCCCCCGACGACGAGCATGTGGAAGTGCATGTCTTCGCTGGTGAGGGCCGGACCCATACGGAACCGAACGAAGGGGCGCCGCGGGGCTTTAACGCCGGATGTCGCTAGAAGGCTCCAGGTTCAGGAGGTTTGGAATGTCCTTCAAGAATCTGGGCTTTGCTGGAACCCCCACCGTGCTCAGAGCCCCGTAGACCGATTCGAGGGTCTCCTTGTAGCCCATGAGGTCCCGGCCGGATTTGGCCGAAAGGAGGATGCTGGTGGACCCTCGGTCGAAGAGCACCTGAATTGTCATCCCTGCGATAGAAATGTCATCCCAA
>JAFLZI010000006.1 GCA_029785625.1 Nitrososphaerota archaeon
ATGGCGCGGATTGCGGCCTGCGCCCCGGGGCCCGGTGTCCTTGGGCCGGTCCCGCCCACCGCCCTTACCTTGATGTGAATCGCCGTGATCCCTTTCCCCTTGGCGACTTCTGACGCCGCCGACGCGCTCCTCATGGCAGCGTAGGGGGACGACTCGAACCTGTCGGCCTTCACGTGCCTCCCGCCGGAGGAGAACGCTATGGTCTCGGCCCCGGTCAGGTCCGTGATGTGCACGATGGTGTTGTTGTATGAAGAGTAGATGTGGCAGACCCCCCAGCGGTCAGCGAGTACCTCTTCTTCCGACATCTCTCTCACTGCACCTGGGCCGGCTGCTCGGCCGGCGCCGCCGTCTGCTCTTCTGCGGGAGCAACCGCATTGGCGGCTCCGCCGGTCAACGCGACCGTCCCTTCTTCAACGCCGCCGACCTCGTATCCTGGAACCGTGATCACCCGCCCCCCCACAGAGACGTGGCCATGGACTATCAGCTGCCTCGAATGCAGGGGAGAAAGCGCCATCCCTTTCTTGAAGACCATCGTCTGCAGCCTCCTGGCGAGCATGTCCTCCACCGTAAGGCTGAGTATGTCGTCCAGGGTTGACCCCTCCCCGATGAGGCCCTTCCTCCTCAGGCTGTCCAGGAGCTTCTTCTCTTCCCGCTGCCTCACCACCTGAGTGGCCGCGAGGAGGGTCCTCGCCTGCTTTCTGACCCGACTGAGCTGAGTCTGCGCCTTCCAGAGCTCCCTCTTGTTCCTGAGCCCGAATGTACCAAGGAGGTAGAGCTCCTGGGCCAGCTGGTCCGCCCTCCAGGGGCTCCTCGGCCTGCTGTACTGCTTCCTCGACTTCTTAGGATCTCCCAATGTCTAAGCTTCCTTCTTCGCGGAGGCTTCCTTCGCCGCCGCAACCAACGTCGCCTTCCTGACTCCCACCGTCCTTCCCTTCCTCCCAGTGGTCCTAGTCCTCTGGCCCCTGACCTTCAGCCCGAGGCCGTGCCTTATCCCCTTCCAGCTCTGGATGTTCCTCTCGTCGTCGATGTCCCCCTTCTGGATGAAGTCTAGGTCGGCTCCAAGCAGCTGCTTCGCCTCCCCGGTCTCGGGGTCGTTCCTGCGGTTGTAGTACCACTCCGGCAGAGCTGCCTTCGTCGTGCTCTGGATGGCCTGCTCGATCTGGCTGACTTGGTCTTCCGTGAGCGTCCCCAGTCTTACCCTGGGATCCAGGCTCAGTCGCGTCGTGATCACGTTGGCGAAGTTGAACCCGACACCCTTCAGGTCTGCCAGGGCCACGATCAGCTTCTTTCCCCCTGCCAGGTCCCGTCCTGAAATCCTGACCAGGTGCCTGAACTCTGAGGCCTCGGACATTTTTCCGAACCTGCCCTTCGCCCTTCCGATATAAGGTTTCGACGGAAACCGCAATCTCACGGCGAAGCACCGAGCCGGGCAAGGGACGGGCCAGCTGGATTCTCCTCCCGACCCCCGGGAAGGAGGCGGCGGGCTCGGGGCATCCCCCCGCGGGGGCAAAACCAGCCCTGGAGCGCTGTGGAGCGCCGGAGAGAGTCCCGCTATCTTTTTAACCGGAACAAATTCCCGACCTCGAAACGCGACGTCTCATGGGAGCCAGTTTCGAGCCAGTAGGTGGAGCGGTTGGTTGAGGTAAAGGCGCTTGAAGACAGCGGGAGTACCGTCTCAGTCCAACTCGAGGGGGTAGATCGGTCCTACGCCAACGCGATCAGGCGGTTCTGCATATCCGAAGTCCCATCGATGGCGATAGACGACGTGGTGATACTAGAGAACTCTTCTGTGCTCTACGACGAGATACTCGCCCACAGGCTCGGCATGATCCCGATCAAGACAGACCTCGAGAAGTACAACCTCCCTGAGGCATGCGACTGCGGCAACCCCTTGGGGTGCCACAAGTGCAGGGTGCTCTTCGTGCTCGACGCGAAGGGCAAGGACAAGGTCTCCACCGTGACCTCCGGCGACCTCGTGTCGGAGGACAGGGAAGTGAGGCCGGTCAGCGAGTCAATACCTCTCGTCAAGCTGGCCGCGGGCCAGTCGGTCAAGCTCGAAGCCTACGCCAGGCTGGGGCGGGGCAAGGAGCACGCGAAGTGGCAGCCGTGCACGGTCGCCACCCTTACTGACGGCAAGAAGGAAGGTACCTTCGTCCTGACCGTCGAGTCTGCAGGAGGACTCCCGGCGAAGCAGATCGTTCTGAAGGCCATTCAGCTCATCGAGAAGAAGTTGGACGAAATCCAGGTGGCGGTGGGCGGGTCCAAATGACAGCCTCGAACCCCGTCCTCAGGCGGACAGCGGTGATGCTGGAGAAGGCCGGGAGGAAGCAGAAGGCCCCCATCTGGAGCGAGGCCTCGGTCCTGCTCGCCAGCCCAGCCGGGACGCGCGTCGAAGTCAACCTCGGGAGGATATCCAAGGTCGTAGGTGAAGCCCAGGCGGTGTTCGTCCCGGGGAAGGTCCTCGGCACCGGCGTCGCCGGAAAGAAGCTTGTCGTAGGCGCGTTCTCTTTCTCAGCCTCCGCCAGGTCGAAGATAGAGGCGACCGGGGGGGCGGCGCTTTCCGTGGAGGATTTCTTGAAGAAGTACCCGAAAGGGAGCGGAGTCAGACTTGTCCGGTGAAGAGTCGGTGTACGTCGACGCGACCGACCAGATCGCGGGGCGGCTCTCCTCCAAGGTGGCGAAGCTCCTTCTGTCGGGGAAGCGGGTGACCGTTGTGAACGCCGAGAAGTCTCTCATCTCCGGGTCGCGGACAGCGGTGGTGAACCAGTGGAAGGAAAGGCTGGAGCTGTCGAGCAGGGTCAACCCCATCTACGGCCCCATCCACCCGAGGAGGCCGGACAACATACTCCGGAGGATGGTCAGGGGGATGGTCCCGAGGAAGAAGCCGAAGGGGGCGCTGGCGATGAAGAGGCTGAGGGTATACATCGGGGTCCCAGAGGGGATCGACGCGGCGAAGCTGAAGAGGTTCGACGAGACCACCGCGACGCGCCCGATCCCGGTCTACGTGACCATGGCGGACCTCTCGAAGAGCCTGGGGTGGAATGAGTAGCCAAATGCCTACCCAGACCAAGGCCCAGGTGAAGAAGCCGCCGAAGCTCTACTCCGGCGCGAGGAAGACCGCGAGGGCCACCGCGGCGATATCCCAGGGCGCAGGACGCATCAGGATCAACGGAACACCGGTCGAATTCTGGGAGCCCGAGCCGGCGAGGCTCCACCTGCTCGCCCCCGTCCAGGTGGTAGGCGAGCTGAGGGACAAGTTCGACCTCGACGTCAGCGTGTCGGGAGGGGGGTTCATGGGGCAGGCGGATGCCGCTGCCATGGCCATCGCCAGAGCCTACGTCGACCAGGTCAGGGGGAGCGAAATCAGGGAAAGGCTGAATGCATACAATAAATACCTGCTTTCGGGCGACCCGAGACAAGCTGAACCCAAGAAATTCGGAGGGCCGGGCGCGCGCAGGAAGCGGCAGAAGTCATACAGGTGATTTGCCATGATGATCCCTATCCGTTGTTTCACCTGCGGCAGCCTCATCGGGGACAAGTTCGCCCCGTTCCAGGCAAGGGTGAAGGGGGGCGAGGACCCAGGCAAGGTGCTGGACGACCTCGGCCTGAAGAGGTATTGCTGCAGGCGCATGCTCATCTCATCGGTGGACGTCATCGACCAGGTCCTTCCGTTCTACAGCAGGAAGCCAGAGCTGTAGGTCAGGAGCTTGGCCATGTCTGAGTTCGACGACGACGCGGGTTCGGCCGACAAGCTGGTGGCGCCCGGCTTCTCCGAGAAGGCGCTGCTCGCCACAGGCATCCGCATCGGGACGCCTGTCAGGACGAAGACGATGGAGCAGTTCACGGCGCGGCCGAGGCCCGACGGCCTCCACATGATCGACTACCCCAAGACGCTCCAGAGGATCGACGTTGCCGGCAAGTTCATCGCCGCCACTGGCGCGAAGAACACTGTCGTGTACACCAGCAGGGAGCACGGCGCCATGGCGGTCGCGAAGTTCTGCGAGCTCACCGGGGCCATGCCCAGGATCGGCAGGTTCATGCCCGGCACGTTCACCAACCCACTGTACCCCGGACACCTGGACGCGGAACTGGTGGTGGTGGCAGACCCGATGTCGGACACCCAGGCCATGGTCGAGGCGGGGAAGCTCGGGGTACCGGTGATAGCTGTCTGCGACACGGACAACGTCACGGACGACGTCGACCTGGTCATCCCGGGGAACAACAGAGGCAGGAAGTCCATCGCGGCGATCTTCTGGCTCCTGGCCAGGGCGACCCTGGTGCACTCAGGGCTGGTGACCGAGGATCAGCCCATGAAGTACGGGATCGAAGACTTCGAGACCAAGGTGGAGGAAGAGCAGCGGCCCGAGGCCCTCGATGAAAGGGGATCCGAGAGGCGCGAATAGGCCCGCGTAATGCCAGTCCGAAAGCCAGCTGTCTCAGGCCAGTTCTATCCGTCAGACCCCACCGAGCTTTCAAGGCTCATCGACGAATGCTACACCCATGGGCTGGGCCCTGGAACGCTCCCTCCGGCCCCCGCCACGGACGCGGACATCGTGGCCGTCGTCTCCCCTCATGCCGGCTACGTCTACTCCGGGCCGGTGGCCGCACACTCCTACTACCACGTGTCCTCGCTCCGCAGACCTGACCTTGCCGTGGTCGTGGGGCCTAACCACTACGGGGTCGGGAGCGGGGTCGCGACCTTCGGCGAGGGGGAGTGGACGACCCCGCTGGGCCGCATGCTCGTCGACAGCGAGGCCGCCGCTGAGCTCGTGGCCCTGGCCGGCGTAGTCTCGATGGACCCGGAGGCCCACAGGCTCGAGCACTCCATCGAGGTGCAGCTCCCTTTCCTGCAGAGGATCTACGGGGGTGCGGTCCCGCTCCTGCCGATCTCTCTCATCTTCCAGGACCTGGACACCGCCGAGGCCGTCTCTTCGGCCCTCTCCAAGCTCCTGAGGGGGAAGAGGGCCATCCTCGTCGCCTCCTCCGACCTCACCCATTACGAGCCTCCGACCGCAGCGAGGGAGAAGGACATGGCTCTCCTCCGGGAGGTGCTGAAGATGGACGTCCGGGGGTTCTACTCCACGCTCGAAGGGCTCAACGTCACCGCCTGCGGCTACGGCGCCATAGCCACCGTGATGCTCACGGCCAGAGCCCTGGGGCTCGCCCGGCCCGAGCTCCTGAAGTACGCCACGAGCGGCGACACCAGCGGCGACAACGTTCAAGTCGTGGGCTACGGCGCCCTCAGATTCGTAAGCAATTGAGAGCCATAGCAGAGGCTCCATCGAAGGTCATAGTCACGGGCGAGCACTTCGTCGTCCACGGGGCCTGGGCCCTGGCCGCGGCACTGCCGGGGAAGGTGAGGGTGGAGGTCGAAGCTTCGAGCTCCCTCAAGGTCGCGTCTCAGGGGTTCCAGGCGGGCGCGTCCGAGCTGGCGCCCATCAGCCGGGTGGTCGGGGCGGTGGCAGAGGAGTTCTCGGTGAGCCAGCCGGTGAGCGTCTCGATCTCCTCTTCCGTCCCACGGGGGGCCGGCCTCGGCTCCTCCGCCGCCACCATGGTCGCGCTCGCTGCAGCGCTGTCGCGGTTCCACGCTCTCCACCTGGGGGTCGAGGACGTGATCCGCCTCTCGATGGTGGGGGAGAAGGACATCCACGGGCGCCCCTCCGGCGTCGACCCCGCTGTCTGCGCTCTGGGCGGGGTGATACTCTTCAGGCCCGGGAGTAAGCCCAGGAGGGTCTCTTTCAAAGGGAGCCGCTCCTTGGTGGTGTCCTACTCGGGGATCAACAGGGAGACCAGGGGGCAGATAGGGAGGGTCTCGGAGACGAAGGACAGATACCCGAGCTACTTCGGCAGCCTTGCCAGGTCGGTGAGCCAGCTCAGCATCGAGGCCGCGGGGATGCTGGCGGAGGAGGACGGCGAAGGGCTTGGTGCGGCGCTCACCTTGAACCACGCGATCCTGTGCTCGCTGGGGGTATCCAACCCCGCCCTCGACGGGATGGTCGACCTGATGTCGTCGCTAGGCGCGTACGGCGCGAAGCTCACCGGGGGAGGGGGAGGGGGGAGCGTGGTCGCGGTGGCCCCCAAGGCAAAGGAAAAAAACCTAGTTTCAGGGCTGACGGCGCGAGGGTATGAAACGTTCATCGCCAAGGTACCCGCCGAGGGAGTGAAAAGCTGGCTAGAGCGGTAGTCGCGAAGCTCGGGGGCTCCGTGATCACGGACAAGTCGAAGCCCTTCTCCTATCGGCCAGACGTGGTCTCGGCGCTCTCGGAGGAGATAGCTTCGTCGGACCAGAAGGTCGTCGTGGTGCACGGCGGAGGGTCGTTCGGCCATGTGGTGGCGAAGCAGCACGGGCTAGGCGCAGAGGCCGCGGAGGCCGCTGCCGTGGGGGTCGCCCAGACGAGGGGGGCGATGTACGAGCTGAACAGGATGGTCTGCAAGACCATGATGGAGTTCAGGCTGAGCCCATATCCGTTCTCCCCCTTCGACGCCATCAGCCGGGCCGGGGGGGCGTCGGTGTCTTCCTGGCTGAAGGGGCTCCTCAAGGAGGGGCTTACCCCTGTCACCTTCGGGGACGTCGGTCTGGCCCCGTCGGGGTTCAGGGTGATCTCGGGGGACGTCATAGTCCAAGAGCTGGCCAAGATGATGGGACCGGAGCGGGTGGTCTTCGCCCTCGACGTGGACGGAGTCTACGAGGGGAACACCAGGGTCATCATCCCGGAGCTGAGCGTGGCCAAGGTGAGGAGGATGAAGGTGCAGGAAGGGGACGACGCCACGGGAGGGATGAGGCTGAAGCTGGAGATGGCCGCCAAGATAGCCGCTGGAGGGACAACGGTAAACTTCGTCTCAGGCTACAGGCGGAACGAGTTCTCGAAGGCCGTCCGGGGCCTGGACTTCTACGGGACAGTGGTCCGCTCCTAGGCGAGAGGCAGGCACCGGTCAGGCATGCCCATCCTCCAGGACGAGATGAACCGCGTGAAGGCGAGGGTCGACGGTCTCATCCTTGATGGAATCCTGCCGAAGTCAAGCCCGATAAAGGAGATCGACCTCCTCTACAAGATGATGCGCGACTACCCATCCCGCCCGGCCAAGGGGATGAGGCCTTTCCTATGCGTGACCGCCTGCAGGGCTGCCGGCGGGTCGGAGGACGACGCGATACTCACCGCGGCCTGCATCGAGCTCTTCCAGAACTGGATCCTGGTGCACGACGACATCGAGGACGGCTCCGAGCTGAGGCGCGGAGATCCCGCGCTGCACAAGAAGTACGGCGAGCCCCTGGCCCTCAACGCCGGGGACGCCCTCCACGCCCGCACCTGGGGCGCCCTGCTGCAGAACAGGGGGAGGCTGGGCCTGGGCCGGACCTTCGCCGTCATGGAGGAGTTCTCTCGGATGGTCGACGAGACGACTGAGGGGCAGCACATGGAGCTGGGGTGGGTGACGGGCAAGCGGTGGGACCTTGGGGAGAGGGACTACTTCGAGATGTGCACCCGCAAGACTTCCTGGTATACGGTGGCCAGCCCATGCCGGCTGGGGGCGCTGGTGGCCGGGGCCGGCCAGGACGTCCTCTCCGGCCTGAAGGAGTTCGGGACGAGCCTGGGGGTCGCCTTCCAGATACAGGACGACGCACTCAACCTGGTGGGGGACCAGAAGAAGTACGGCAAGGCGAAGTCCGACGACATCCTCGAAGGCAAGAGGACACTGATACTCCTCCACCTCCTCTCGGTGGCGTCGCAGAGCGAAAGGGACAAGGTCATCGCGATAATGAGCAAAGCCAGGGAGCAGAAGACCGACGGAGACGTATCGTTCGTCATGTCAGCCATAGAGAAGCACGACTCGGTAGGCTTCGCCAGGAAGAGGGCCTCGGAGCTCCTCAAGCAGTCCCTGGCAACGCTCAGGGACATCGACTGGAAGGGGGAGAAGGAGGCCGCGTCCCTCCTCGCCTCATTCGCAAGGTTCGCAGTAGAACGGGAATGGTAGCCGAATCGTTGGGAGAGGAGGAGCTGGCCGCCGTCGAGAAGGCGGCCCTGGTGAACGCAGCCAGGCACGGCGGGAAGGCCGAGGTTGGGGCCATCGTAGGGAGGGTCTTGGCCGAGCACCCGGAGCTCAGGACCAATGCCGGGCTGGTCGCAAAGGAGGCCGCAGCCGCAGCCAGGAGGGTCAACGCGCTCAGCGCGGAAGAGCAGGGGAGGCTCGTCGCCGAGAGGTACCCCGAGGAAGCCGCGCCGCCGGAGAAGCACGGGAGGGTGGGGCTCCCGGCGCTCCCCAACGCCGTGAAGGGCAAGACGGCCTTCCGGCTCCCCCCAGAGCCCTCCGGCTACATGACCGTGGGGCACGCCATGGCCTTCACCATCAACTACCTGTACAAGGAGCAGTACGACGGCGAGCTCTGGCTGCGCTTCGAGGACACCAACCCGAGGAAGGTCCTCCCTCAGTACTACGACAGCTTCCGCCGGGGGGTCGCCTGGCTTTCGATAGAGTACGACCACGAGAAGAACGTGTCGGACGACATGGACGTCATCTATGAAGCAGGGAGGAAGCTTCTGGAGCGAGGGATGGCCTACGCCTGCTCCTGCGACGAGGCGAAGGTGAAGAAGCTCCGGTTCGAAGGGACCCCCTGCGAGCACAGAGATAGCTCGGTAGAGTCGAACCTGAAGGTCTGGGAAGAGCTCCTGGCAAGGAGCCACGGGGAGGGGACCTACGTCATCAGGTTCAAGGGGGACATGGTGAGCCCGAACTACTCCCTGAGGGACACCAACCTCTTCAGGGTCATATCGCACCCGCACCCTCTCACGGGGGACAGGTACACCCTTTGGCCGACCTACGACCTGGCCAACGCCGTGGAGGACGAGATCTGCGGCATAACCCACGTCCTTAGGAGCTCCGAGTTCCGCAACGAGCTCCAGCAGCTCATCCGGGATGCGCTGGGCTTCAGGCGCATCGAGGTCATCCAGTTCTCGAGGTTCAACTTCAAGGGGACGCCGGTGTCCAAGAGGCTGCTCCGCCCCCTCGTCGAGAAGAAGGTCGTGTCGGGCTGGGACGACCCTCGGATGCCGACGGTCGACGGCCTCAGGAGGCGAGGCATCATCCCCCAGGCCATCAGGGAGTTCACCCTCCAGGTCGGGTACACGAAGACCGAGCACGAATACGACTGGAGCATACTCCTATCTGTCAACAGGAAGCTCCTCGACCCCCTCTCGAAGCGGGTCTTCTTCGTCCCGGAGCCTGTGAGGCTGCAGGTGGCAGGCGCGCCGAGGAAGGCGGTGACCCTCCCCTTCCACCCCCAGAGGGACCTGGGCGCCCGGACGGTCGAAGCAGCGGGAGAGTTCTACGTGCCCTCGGCCGACATCAGGGGTCTGAAGAAGGGGGCGGTCTTCAGGCTCATGGATCTCTACAACGTCAGGCTGACGGCCGACTGGCCCTCCCCGGAGGCTGAGTACGCCGGAGACGAGCTCGTCCCCGACTCGAAGAAGCTCCAGTGGGTCACAGGCTCGCACGGGGAGGCGAAGGTCACCGTCCCGGGGGAGCTCTTCTTGGAGGGGGACGTCTACAACACGGACAGCCTCAAGGAGGTGGCGGGATACGCCGAAGATTCTGCCTCTGGCCTCTCCGTCGGGGACATCGTCCAGTTCCCCAGGTTCGGCTTCTGCAGGCTCGACTCCCCGGGGCGGTTCATCCTTGCAGGATGAGCCGCTGAAAAGACTTCGACGGCCAACCGTTTATATGCTGGCCGAAACTGGGCCGCCTGGGAGATTGTGAGATGACCCCAGACAAGAAGCCTTACTACATCAAGTTCGAGACACCAAAGGAGGTCTCCGAGGCAGCCTACGAGGTCCTGAGGCAGGCGTCCAGGACCGGCAAGGTCCGCAAGGGGACCAACGAGTCGACAAAGGCCATCGAGAGGGGGCTGGCCAAGCTTGTGGTGATAGCCGAGGACGTCACCCCGCCTGAGGTGGTCGCCCACCTGCCCATCCTCTGCGACGAGAGGAAGATCCCCTATGTCTTCGTGCCTTCCAAGGACCAGATCGGCCCGGCCATCGGCATAGACGTCTCCACAGCCGCCGCGGCGGTCCTGGAGGCCGGCGAAGGCTCACAGATACTGGAGCAGGTCACGCAGGAGCTTTCGAGGCTGAAGAAGGCCGCATGAGCAGCAGGAAAGAAGTAGAGACACTCACCCCCGCCGAAATAGTCCAGATCGTGGGACGGACCGGGGTGGCGGGCGAGATTACCCAGGTCAGAGTCAAGATTCTGGAAGGGAAGGAGAAGGGGCGCATCCTGACTAGGAACGTGAAGGGGCCGATCCGGCTGGCCGACGTGTTGATCCTCAGAGAGACCGAAAGAGAAGCAAGGAAGCTAAAGTAGGCTTCTGCCCGTCGATCTCCAGCCGGTTCATCAAATTTCCGCTTGTCAGCGCCCTGTCCTTGCATAGGGCTCCTTTGAGAACTGGCACGCCGCCAGGATGGCTGGCGTTCCGCGGAGCTTCATCCGCGCCTTGATCCAGGGGGCGCCAAGACGCAGCCCGATCTCGAGCGGTTCATCCCCTCTCCGGAAGGGGTCCGCTGTCCCAGCCTCCAGTCCACGAGCGATTGAACGGAGCGAATCCCGCCTCCGCGGAGCGGCGGCGCTTCCCCTTAGCTTCTGATGGTCTTCGCAAAGTCCGCCAGATTGTGGGGCCTCGTGTACGACCCTCCGGTGAGGGTGGCGATGTCCCTGAGCTCCTTCGAAGCCTCGTTGGAGAGCTCTATCACGTCCAACCCGACCGGGGAGCCCTTCAGGTACTCGGCTATGGTCTTGACCGGTTCCCGGTCGTTCCCGCCGTCGCTGATCAGCTTGATGACCTTCTTTCCCCTGATGGATTCCGACACGTTCTCGATGCTGTACCTGACCGCGTCCACCAGGGGGCTCCCCCCTTTGCACTGCATCTCTTCCAAGCGGTACAGCTCGAGCGAGGCCGGAGCAGGGTTCAGAGGGACGACCACCTCAATCTGCGTGGAGCCGGGGGTCCCCAGCAGCCTGTAGAACGACACCCCCATCCTCGTTGGCCAGGGGAAATAGGAGACCGGCCAGTGCTCCGCGACGTAGTCGAACAGCCCTGTCTTGACCATCTTCATCTTGCTCATCCCTGAGGAGTGCATCTTCCCTCCCATGCTCCTCGAGCCGTCTATGATGAAGAGCAGGTCGGTCGCGTTGGACTCGTCGTAGCTCAATCTCGTCTCTCCACGAACCTGACAAACGTATAAAAAAGATGGGATGGGAGGTGAATCGTTGGCGTTCAGGATCGCGAATCAAGCGCCGCTCGCTCCCAATCCGGTGATCATGGCCTGCATGGGCCACGCCGGGGTTGGAATCGGCGCTGAAGCATACCGCTGGGTTCTGATCGACGTGGGCGCTGACCCCACCGCCCCGACCTTGAAGGGGGAGAAGCAGCAGCTGGAGGTCCTGCGGCGGTACGGGAGTACGATACTCAGGTTCGGCGCCTCCCTCCGCAGGGGGGAGACCCCCCTGGTGCCGAGGGCGCTGCTCGTGGACCTCGACCCGCGCTCGGCCAACCTAATCCTGCAATCCTATCCGCAGCTCTTCGCCATGAAGGACAAGCACGCCGTCTACGGCCTGGGCGGGGCGGCGAGGAACTGGGCCGAAGGGAGGAGCAGGTTCAGGAACGAGATCGTAGGGAAGCAGGACATCGCGTCGAGGATACAGGCGATCTCCCCCGAGCCGGTGAGGGGGTTCATAGTCCCGTTCAGCATGGGCGGAGGGACAGGCGGCTCCTTCTCTTCGGAGTTCATGGCCTACGTGAAGGGGAGCAACACCCTCGGCCAGGCGACGATAGCTACATTCGGCGTTCTCCCAGAGTTCGGGTGGGACCCGGTAATCTACGGCCCGGCTCACATCAGCATAGTTCTCAACCTCGCCTACCAGATCAAGTATTCAGACGCTCCAGTGCTGATGGACAACAAGGAGCTGCGTTTCCAGGCCGACAGGCTGAAGGGCATGCTCGACGCGAGGTCTTCAATCGTGGACGAACTCCCGAAGCAGATACGCGTCGGCTGGCACGACTACAGGAACAAGAACCTGCTGGCCGCTCACGTGATCGCCGAGTTCATGGACTCGTTCATCCGGGAGACGGAGTGGGACATGTCCAACTACAGGACCTGGCTGGCGGCGAGCAAGCCGAAGTTCGTGGTCCCATGGCTCATACCCCTGGCCCCCAAGGGGGGCTCTGACGTAAAGTCCATCGAGGCCGCCATGGACGAGGGGAACGACGGGGTCCTCTTCGACCTCGAACAGGAGGGGGAGGTTGAGAAGGGGAAGACTGACTCCGCCTGCGTCCTGATCAAGGCCGCCGGGAGCGTGGGGGCCGAGGAGAGGGAGTTCTTCAAGAAGATACTCAACGAGAAGTACGGCATCCAAGACAAGCGCGTGATATTCATCAAGATCCCCACCATGCCCGCGGAGCCCGCCTCGGCCCTCGTCCTGCTCAACGTCAAGGGGGTCGGGAAGAAGCTCCTCCCCATAGTCACGGAGGCAGAGGATGCCTGGGACTCTTACAAGGACGAGTATCAGAACAAGAACCTGACGCACGAGGAGTTCAAGAAGGCGGTAATCGAAGTCTCAAGCCACTTGGGGTAGAGGAAATGAACCTCACAGAACTGGAGGTAGCAGCCGGAAGGCTGTTGGAGGAGCAGAAGAGGCTCCGGACCATCGACAGCGAGCTGGAGACGCTGTCGCAGGAGATCAAACAGGACCCGAAGAGGAACGAGAAGGACCAGGCTTTCTACGCCCTGATCGGCCTCGACTGGTCCGACCCCGGACACCAGGACAGGGCCGCAGCCCTCAAGAGGGAGCGGGATGACGTCCTGAAGGCGATCGGAGAAGTCAAGGGCCAGATGCTGCAGGGGCTCAGGTCCGGACGGCTCATCGTCCCCCTGGACCCCACCCCCGCCTCAGGAGGGGGCGCTTTCACCTTCAAGTTCAGGTCAGGCGCGACCTTCCCAAAGTCGGTCGAGGGCATCTCATCGATGCTGGGCATCAGGGCACCACTCAGGATGGGGGACGTGAGCATCTTCGACGACAAGGTCGTCGTGGAAGAGTCCGACGAGTACTTCTCCAAGAAGAAGGTGGTGGAGGCCTTCGAGGACCTGAGGAAGGCAGTGGCGCGGAAGCTCTCCTAGACGAAGGCCGAGAATGCCTCTCCAAGAATCCAGGGCCCGCGGGTGGCAGGAACCATGTCAGCCGTAAAGCGGATCACCGGCTTCTTCGACAGGGTCAAGGCCCCCCTGAGCAAGATCTCTGGGTCGGACTCCACCAAGGACGAGGAGCTGATACTCGCGGTCATCCAGCGCATCGAGGTCGACGGCGAGGACGCCACGGTCCCCGCCACCTTCGAGGACCGGGACGCGGTCTACAGGCGGCTGATGCTGCGCCTCGACTGGCAGCTCAAGAACTCAGGGTTGACCCCCGAAGAGCTCCTCAGGTCCTATCCATACGAAGCGAAGTCCCTCCTCATC
This sequence comes from Nitrososphaerota archaeon, assembly GCA_029785625.1. The sequence goes on from JAFLZI010000006.1 coordinate 13,500, forward strand.
TTCAAGTCCTACGAAAAGACGAAGAAGAAGAAGGACTCGGTGATATTCAAGGACAGGCTGATCGAGAAGGGGTTCAAGCCGATCCAGCCTGGCGTCTGGATCCTCCCTCCGACTAGGACCCCTCCGGGCCTCGACTCCCAGGACGCGCTCAGGCTCTGGTTCAGGCAGAACCTTGCGAAGCAGGTGCCGAAGACCGTCGACTACGTCTTCCCGTTCATCGCCTCAGTCGACCTGAAGAAGATGGTCTCGGAGAGGCGGGGGATCAGGAAGATGCCGACGGCCAGGACCCTGTTCGGGGCGCTCTCCCTGGAGGAGGTGGCCCCACCCAGCCATCTCTACGCCGCCATGGCGGCGAAGGGGAGGTCAGTCAGGGAGATCATACTATCAGGGGACGTCCCTCTGCTGTCCAGCGCCTTCGCAGACAGGAAGGAGCTCGAGGCGATACAGGCGAACGAGCTGGAGATCGGGGTGAGGCTGCGCCACGCCACAGGCTCGCCGGCCGTCAACCTAGAGGACCTGGCGAACCTGGGACCGGAGACCGTGGCGAAGGCCGTAGAGGGGTTCGTCCCGCACCCCAAGGACTTTGGTCAGAGGCTCATCGTCGAGGCGCAGCACTGGATGAGGCTCCTCGGCGGGACTGTCCCGACCTGACAACGAGTCCTATGGTCATCCGCCCGACTGGACCACGTCGAATCGGTTCGCTCTTTCCGCTTCGTCGCGGGGACCCCCCTGGGTGCGACCGCACACCGGCTCCAGTGCCGCGGGGTCTTGTGTTCGGATTGCCGGCTCGGTTCGGCCGGCGCCGTCTTTATATCCAGAGTTTCGAAGGGCACCGAAAGGTCGAGGTGCGGTAGCCTGAAATGTACGTCCCAAAGAAATGCGTCTTCTGTGGTAAAGAGGTTAGGCTCGGCGCGGGCATCCTCTACGTGAAGGGCGACGGCTCCACCAAGTCCTACTGCTCTTCGAAGTGCAAGATCAACGACCTGAAGCTTGGCCGCGACCCGCGCAAGCTGAAGTGGGCAAGGCGGAGGCCAGCCAAGAAGTGAGCGCCGCCGAAGACACCCTTGTCGTCGTGAAGCCCGACGGGGTGAGGCGTGGCATCGTCGGAGAGATAATCGGCAGGTTCGAGAAGAAGGGATTCGCCGTCAAGAGGCTCCAGATGCTCACGATGTCCAGGCCCCAGGCGGAGGAGTTCTACAGCGTCCACAAGGAAAAGCCATTCTTCGGGGAGCTCGTCTCCTTCATCTCGTCTGGTCCTGTCGTCGGGGCGGTCCTCTCAGGGAGGGACGCGATAGCCACCGTCAGGCGCATGGTCGGGGCGACCAAGAGCTGGGAAGCAGCGGCGGGGACCATCAGGGGGGACTTCGGGCTGGGGCTCACGGACAACTGCATCCATGCCTCGGACTCTGCAGAGAGCTTTACAAAGGAGAGCGCTGCTTTCTTCGGCCAGACGCGAGGGTGAGGGCATCATAAGGAGCTGGATGGAAAATGTCAGAGCAAGGCCGCATGCGGCAGCCTGTAGTCGTCATCCTAGGGCACGTAGATAGCGGCAAGTGCGTGAGCGGGGAGACCCTGCTCCAGCTGGCGGACGGGCGGATTTCGCGCGCAAAGGAACTCTTCGAGAAGCACAAGTCAGGGAGCCCGCATCAGACCCCCGATGGCGTGGCCTACCCCGCGGCCGGGCTGGACCTCCTTTCCGTGTCGTCTGGAGGGGCCATCGTCAAGAGGAGCGCGTCCTATGTCTGGAAGCTGAAGTCAGACCGCCTCGTCAGGGTGACGACCCGCGCAGGCAACGGGCTTGAAACCACCCCGGAGCACAGATTCCTGGTGTTCCAGCCTGACGGAAGAGTCGAGTACGTCGAGGCTGAAAGGCTTCGGGTTGGGGACCGCCTTGCCGTGCCACCGTCCTGTCCAGTTGTGGCTTGGACTACCCAAGGGGTCAAAGCCGAGCTTCTTTCTCGGCTCCCTCGCGCCTTCCTGATCCGGCCCGACGCACATCTCCTGGCACGGATAGAGAAGCTCTGCCGGGAGAGGGGCATCGAGGGGGTCGCAGAAAAGGTCGGAGACAAGGACCTCGGGGAGCACCTCCGAGAGGGCCACTTCAGGGCTGACGCCTACCGGGCCCTGGCAAGCCTGTGCGGCGTCTCCAACTCCGTCGCCTACGACCACATCAAGAGGGTGAAGTTCGCCAGCCCAAGGGTTGGGGGACGAAGTTCCTTCTGGCTCAAGGTCCCAAAGTCCGAGCGGGAGCTGCTCTCAGCCTACTATCTTGTGGGATTGCTCTTTGGAGATGGCGTCGGGGGGAGGGCCTGCCTGTCCAACGCTTCGCTCTCCCTCGTCCGCGAATGCAGGGCAAGCCTGCGGAGAGCCTTCGGGGTCCCCGCGAGCGCGGTCTGGAGGAGGACCTCTTACGTCGTGGCGCACAGGGGGAGTAGGACCTTTTCTGAGTTTCTGGTGTCGGCGTTCGGCTGTCCGCGCGCCGGCAGGACGCGAATCGCCACTCTGCCCGACGTCGTGACTTCCGCGCCCGACGCCTTCTCCGCCGCGTTTCTGACCGGCCTTTTTGACGCCGAAGGTTGGGTCGAGAAGGGAAAGAGCCTGGGGATCTCCATGGAGAGTCCAGACTTGATGAGGCGGCTGCCGATGTTGCTGCAGAGGTTCGGGATCCTGGCATATTACGCCAAGGAAGCGAGCAAGGATGGGCTGGTGATAGGCGGGGCTACGAACCTGGCGGCCTTTAGCGCCAGCATAGGCTTCCGGGCGCCGGAAAAAGCACGTCTGCTCGAGACCGCCAAGGCGAAAGCCCAGCCTGACCGGGTCTTCGGCACTGCCCCTGCGGCAGGACCGTCGAACGACTTCAGGCCCAGGTACCGAGCCGTCGGGGACGGAGGCCTCCAGCCGAACTACCACCAGGGGAATAATCTCACTGGCCGCGCTTTGGAGGCGGTCCTCTCAATCCCGGAGCACCGCCAGGAGGTCGAGCTGCTCAAGAACCTGACGTCGTTCAGGACCGTTACCGTCTGTAAGGTCGAATCCTTGGAAGGGGACTTCGACGTGTTCGACTTCACCGTCGACGAAGATCATAACTTCCTGGCGAACTGCTTGGTGGTCCATAACACCAGCCTGGCGGATGTCCTCAGGGGGACCGGGGTCCAGGCCCGGGAAGTGGGCGGGATAACCCAGGAGATAGGCGCGAGCTTCTTCCCCATGGAGACGCTGAAGGCGATATGCGGGCCCCTTCTGGACAGGGCTGGGGGGGAGCTGCAGATCCCCGGCCTCCTCATGATCGACACCCCCGGGCACGCCGTCTTCTCGAACCTCAGGCTCAGGGGAGGGTCGGCGGCTGACATCGCGATCCTGGTTGTCGACGTGCTGAAGGGGCTGGAGAACCAGACGCTGGAGAGCATCGACATCTTGAAGCAGAGGCGGGTCCCCTTCCTCGTCGCCCTCAACAAGATTGACATGATCAACGGATGGAGGAAGGGGAGCAAGGGCCCACTCCTTCAGGTCATGAAGGACCAGGTCCCGTCCTGGGGGGACGAGCTGGAGGAGCGCCTGTACAACGTCGTCGGCGGGCTGGGCCGCCTCGGCTTCCAGTCGGACGCCTATCACAGGGTCAAGGACTTCCGCCAGCAGGTGTCCATCGTCCCGGTGTCGGCCAGGGCGCCGGTGGGGATGCCCGAGATGCTGTCCATGCTGATCGGCCTCGCGCAGCAGTTTCTGAAGGGGAAGCTCAGCATGGTTGACACCGCCACGGGCCGCGGGATAATCCTCGAGCTCCAGGAGGAGGTGGGCATCGGCCAGACTGCGAACGTCATCCTCACCGAGGGGAACCTCCGCGTCGGGGACTCCATCTCCCTGGTCCGCAGGGACGGCGCGTTCAAATCAAAGGTGAAGGCCCTGTTCATGCCGAAGCCGCTGGACGAGATGCGCGACCCCAGGGACAAGTTCACCCCGGTGGACGCAGTCTACGCAGCGGCCGGGGTGAAGCTCGTCTCCCCTGACCTCGGAGGGGTGGTGGCTGGTACCTCGGTGGCGTCCTTCTCCACCGAGAGGCAGTTCCAGAGCCTGAAGGTGGAGATGGAGAAGGAGCTCTCCAACATAGTGGTCAAGACCGACAACATGGGGGTCATAGTGAAGGCGGGGAGCATCGGAGGCCTGGAGGCCCTCGTGAGGATGCTGGAGGAGAGGGGCGTCCCGGTGAGGGAGACGGACATCGGGGACATCTCGAAGAACGATATCGTCAGCGCCCAGGTCGTGGGGGACCACGACCCCTACCTCGGCGCGATCCTCGGCTTCGACTCCAAGGTCCTTCCAGAGGCCAGGGAGCACGCGGGCTCGAGCCCGATCTTTGTCTCCTCGATAATCTACGAGGTCATAGACAACTACACCAACTGGGCTGCGGCGAAGAGGGATGCGGATGAGAAGGCTGCGCTCTCGAACCTTACGAGGCCGTGCAAGCTGAAGGTACTCCCCGGGGCCTTCTTCAGGCGCAACGACCCTGCGGTGTTCGGGGTCAGGGTGGTCGCCGGTCGCCTCCGGCCCAAGGTGAGGTTGATGTCGACGGGGAGTGTCGAGCTGGGGACGGTCGAGCAGGTGCAGGACAACGGCAAGGCTGTCGGCGAGGCGAAGGAGGGGGAAGAGGTCGCGATCTCCGTGCAGGGCCCCACCCTCGGCAGGCAGGTGAAGGAGCACGACACCCTCTACACCATGCCCCGCAGCCATGAGGCGAAGCTGCTCCGGACCAAGCTCCTCGGCTCGCTCACAGAGGCAGAGAAGCAGGTGCTGGACGAGATAGTCGCGATAAAGTCCCCGTCTGACCCGATGTACGGGTTTTAGATTTATTTACCTGAAGTCGGAGCCGACTTCGATGGTCAACTTCAAGCTGGTGCTCTCGGACCCCAAGACCGGGAAATCGGAGGCCCACGAGGTGAAGGACGCCAGCGCGCAGCTCCTGATGGGGAGGAAGATCGGGGACGTCCTGGACGGGGCCACCATCGGGCTCGCTGGGAGGATAATGATCACCGGGGGGAGCGACAAGGCGGGGTTCCCCATGCGCGCCGACACCCAGGGGGGCGGGAAGAACTACGTCCTCCTCACCCGCGGGGTGGGGTATAGGACGAAGGAGGACGGGGTCAAGAAGCGCAAGCTCGTGAGGGGGGGCACCATCACCGAGGAGACGTTCCAGGTGAACGCCAAGCGCCTCGACGAGGCGTCCAAGCCCAACTAGATTCTCAAAGTCAGAACGATTTTCAGCCAAGAGTCGCCAACTCCTAGGCTGAAAAGTAGAAATATCTCGCGGCCCGCGAGGAACCAGGCGAATCGAATTGGCCAGACTGGACGATTTGGATATGAAGATACTCTCCTCGCTCCACACAGACGCGTCGGTGTCGGTCCCGACGCTCAGCAAGGAGCTCGGGGTCAACCTCTCCGTGATGTACAGCAGGATAAAGCGCCTGCAGAAGCGGGGGGTGATAGAGCGGTTCACTGTGCAGGTCAACGAGGACAGGCTCGGCCTGCGTGCCGGGGCGCTGGCGGGGCTCAACATCGACCCCAAGCTCAGGGAGTCCATCCTGAAGGAGGTCGAGAAGACCGAGGGGGTCAGGCTCATCAGAGAGGTGACCGGCCGCTTCGACATAATGGTCAACCTCAGGGGGCAGTCCCTGGACGAGCTGCACCGGGCCGTCTACGACGTGATAGGGAAGATCCCCGGGGTCATGCACACCGAGGTCTTCATGGAGGTCTCCAGGCGCGACCCTCCGGTGAGCTTCAGACTAATCGAGTAACCGCCAAGGTTCATATGCACCGAGCCGAGGTCACTACCCAGTTGGATCCGCTCATACTCCTCGACCAGGCGGTGGCCCAGGAGAAGGTGCCGAGGGCCCTGGCCAAGAAGGTGCGGCTGAGGATGAAGTACCTCCAGGCCGCGGTGGAGCGGGTCGAGAAGGCCAGCGGCCTCCGCTACCCACCCTACTACGTCGAGCCGATCCTCCCAGTCTCGAAGTCTGGGAGCGAATACGGCCAGATGGGGGTGCTGTTCGCCAGGGTGATCCCCACGGCGGTCAACGGGAGCGTCCTCATCCTCGTCCAGTTCACCGCCGCCCTGGTCGCCTTCGGGACCAAGGGGACCATGGACGCGGTCGCTGCCCACGAGTTCACGCACTACGTCGACCTCGTCCGGAAGCTCAGCACCACCAACGTCACCAGCGATGAGGCTGCCACCACGCTCTATGAGGCGGCCTTCGCCGACGCTGAGCGCGTGACCCCTCCCAGGCTGATCTTCTCCGACAAGCCCCTGGTCTCCCTCATCAGCAGGAAGTTCAAGAACGAGCTCGCCGACGAAGCCCTCAACAAGAGGGTGGGGGCGGGATGGATTGCGAAGAACCTCCCCATACGCCTGGTGGGGCCAGAAGAGAACAGGATCAGCCTGTCCATGGACGCGGTGGCGGCCACGAAGTTCGACCCGGCTGTCCTGACGAGGGTGGCCCAGCTCAGAGAGAAGGCCCGCCCTTGAGGCTGACAGAGGAGGAGCGCTCCACGGTGGAGCGACTCTCCGCCGCGCTCGTGGAGCCTTCGAGGACTTCAGGCGTGGCGGCCTACGGCTCGAAGGTAGCGGGGTACGCCAGGCCCGACTCCGACTACGACGTAATCATCGTAGCGAAGCGTTTCAGGGAGGGGGTGCGATACAGGTACGTGGACGACCCGGTCGCGGCCTCGGCCCTGATCGTCGACGAAGACATGCTGGTCCAGGACGCCCGGTCGTCCTACCTCGGAGAGTTCGTCGTAGGGAGGCTGCTCAACGTCTACGAGCCCCTGTCCAACCCGGAGCTCTTCAGGGCCGTGGAGCGCGAGTACAAGAAGAGGGTGATAGTCGAAGCCCTCCTCGACCTGTCCTCCGACTACGGGGAGTTCGGCAGCCGCCTGGTCGTCCCATACGACTACTTCCTCTTCGAGAAGCTCCACAGCCGCGCCGCCATCTACCCGCCGGCGCTCTACAGCTACGTCCACACCTACACGTCGAGGCTGGGGGACGAGAACCGGGCCGCCTCGGTGGAGGGGTTCCGCTCTGCCGCCGAGTCTCTCCAGCCGAGGGGGTTCCTCGTCGCCGAGCCGGAAGGCGTGAGGATCGTCCCCGAGAAGCTGAAAGGCGACGCGTTCACGAGGGTGCAATCGCTCTTCTCCGTCACCGCGAGGGGGCTGGCGCAGTATGCGGTCCACGGCTACGCGGGGAGGGTCGGGCCTTCGGTGTTCAGCAGGGAGGCGCTGTCGAAGCTTAGGCGGATGAGAGATGCGCCGCCGAAGTTCGCCCCGCTGGAGGTCCCCCGCTCGCTGCTGAAGCTGGACGAGGGCGCCGTGATCCCTGACGCTTCCTTCCTCGTGAAGGAGCTGGCCCGGCTGCTTGGGTTCGACACCTATTCCACGACAGAGAAGGACATCGGGGAGCCCTACTCCACCACCAGGGTCCTCACCTTCAGGAGCGGCCCGACGGAGAGGTCGGTGGTGGTGAAGAACTACACTGACGTGAGGTCCCTGAAGTGGGCCCTCCTGGGGGTATGGGCCTCGGCTGCGAACAAGTTCAGCGCCGGGCCGCTCATCAGGATGGACCGAGAGTATGGGGCGACCCTCGCCCTGAGAGCGAAGGGGGTCCTCGTCCCCCTGGTCCTCGCCGTCGCGCCGGCCGAACGGGTCCTGGTGAAGGAATTCGTCACTGGCCCGACCCTCTCTTCGCAGATCAACGCCTTCCTCAAGGATGAGGGCGCCCCTCTCCCCCAGGTAGGGTCCTACGGGGCCCTGATGGCCAGGGTCCACGGCTGGGGGATGGCGCTGGGGGACGCCAAGCCGAGCAACGTCGTAGTCTCAGGGGACGGCCTCTACTTGACCGACCTGGAGCAGGCCTGCCAGGGCGGGGACCAGGCTTGGGACGTGGCCGAGTTCCTATACTACACCGCGAAGCTGTCCAACAGGGAGGATGCCATGAAGAGGGTGGCCGCCTCGTTCCTAGACTCATACGTCCGAGAGGGGGACAGGTCGAGCGTCGGGAAGGCAAAGGGGTCAAAGTACTTCGGGCCGTTCAGGCCCTTCCTCACCCCGGGGATGGCAAAGATGCTCAGGGAACTGTTGTCCGCCTACGCCTAGCTCTCCTAGGCGTATGTGGTGTAGCCGCAGTGGCCGCAGGTGAGCCTGTTGCCATGCTGGGCCATGAAGTACCCTCTGCCGCACCTCGAGCACTCCTTCCTCAGCCTGGTCAGCGAGCTCTCGTCGACCTTGTAGAGCTTGTGGACCTGTATCCTCCTCTTCGGGGCCTTCGGCTTCGCCTTCTTCTCTGGCTTCTTCTCCTCCACGGGCGCCGCTGCTTCGGCGGGGGCTGGCGCGGGCGCTGGAGCGGGGGCCGGCTGCTTGGACATGCCTACTTCTTCGCCCCGGCAGCCGCTGGAGCGGCGGCCTTCTTCCTCTCCTGCTTCAGCTTCTCGCGTTCCTCCTTCGAAAGCGTCCTCTCGCCCAGATAGCGGAGGTGTATCCGCTTCTTGGACTCTGGGGAGCCGTAGACGTAGAACTTGCCCAGCACCTTTGTCGTCCCCGACTGGCCGTCCATCCTGATAATCCCGACGCTCTCTGCTGGGACCCCCATCTCCTGGGCCACGGCAGCGATTGCGTCCTTCCTCGTTATCTTCCCGGCCCTGTCCTCCAGGGACAGCTCCACGTAGGATCTATCCAGGACCTTGGACTGGGACTTCTTCTCTACCTGCAAGCAGGGGCACCCGAATTTGGCGAGGATATTAAGTTGAGGCCTCTAGAGCCTCTCGATGCCCATCTCAGCCAGCAGGGCCCTGTTTCTAGCCTTGGACACCCCGTTGACCACGACCGCGACGATGCCTACGCCGGGCTGGCCGTAGAAGACTATCGCAGAGATGGGGGCCATGGCCACGGCGAGCAGGGCCATTAGGTCCTCCTCCCCGTCGACCAGTACCCGGACCGGCTTGCTCCCGGCGAAGGCCTCCCTCATCCCATCTATGGCGCCCTGGGTCAGGGTCCCTGCTGGGTTGCTCACCTTCACAAGCCTCGCGTAGGGGACGTCGGGGGGCTCCCTCCTGGACCTCCGCTCCACCCCGTCGACCACGTGCACCGCCGGGGTCGCGTCCAGGGCGTGCAGCGTCTCTGTCACCCTGTCCCCGACCGTGACAACCATCGACGCCTCCCGGGCCAGCTTCGCCAATTCCTTCCCTCTCGCCTCTTCGGGGCCGAAGACCCGCCCGAGGGGCTCCGCCAGCTTAGACCTCAGAGATTCAGGGAGCCTGAACGGCCCGGCCAAGGGGCTAGCTTACCTTGAGGGCGTAGCGGCCGGGCTTGGTGATGCCCAGGGTCTTGGCGACCTGGGACTTCGCGGCGTTGATTATTATGATGAGCCCGGACCATTCATTGCTCAGCTCCGTCGAACCGTCGTTGGGGCAAGCCTTCTCGGACGTCAGCATCCTGCACTTGCGGCAGGCCAGTTCTTTCATCGCGACTACTTCCCTGCCCGTTCCTCTGTCTTGCGGGCCTTGGCCGCCTTCGCCACCTCTTCGTCGATCCACTCTACCGCCCCCAGGAACGGCTGCCTGCTGGTCACCCCTATCTTACCCATGGAGATGCCATGCCCGAGGCTCACGGCGGTGATCCTGACCCTCACCTTGCTCCCGACCCGAAGCGTCCTCTTGCTCTGAGAGGCGGTGATGATGCCCGACTTCACGTCGCTTGTCAGGTAGTCGTCCATTATCTGGCTGAGGTGGAGGAGCGCGTCGGCCGGGCCTACCCTCACGAAGGCGCCGAAGTCCGTGACCTCGACTATCTCGCCTTCGACTATCTCCTGCTTCATGGGGTAGAACGAGAGGACTTCGAACTTCACCCTGTGGTAGGTGGCGCCGTCCCCGGCTATGATCTTCCCGACCTTGTCCACGTCCACCTTCGTGACCAGGACCAGGTAGCCGTGGTCGGGGTTGATGGTGCTCTCGTACTTCAGCTTCAACAGGTCCATGGCTACCTTCTCGAGAGGGGAGCCGAACCGGTCGGGTGGAACGCGCACCACATCTTCGAGGTTCACGAGCTCAAACATGAATTATTCAGAAGCCTGGGCACCCCTTCGGGTCAGCGATTTTAATCTTTGTTAGGGATGAAGCGCGGAGGGAGCGCGCTCATTCCAGCGACGGGGGGAGGGCCCTCTTGTGGGCGGTCCTCCTGTGCATTTCAAGGGCCTTCTCGACCGCGCTGACCGGGAGCCCCGCCCCAGCGGCGGCCTCGTCGACCCCGGTCTTCAGGTCGAACAGATGGTGGAGGGCTATGTCCAGCTTGTCGTAGTCCGCCGGAAGCTCGTCGGTAGCCTTGTGGCCGGGCCAGAGCTGGGGGGACGCTGGCTTCTCGACCACCCGGCCGGGCACCCCCAGGTGGGCCCCCAGGAGGCGGACCTGCGTCTTGTAGAGGTGGGCTATGGGGAGGAAGTCGGCCAGCCCGTCCCCGCCCTTGGTGAAGAAACCCAGGATCTCCTCGCTCTTGTCTCCGGTCCCGGCCACCAGGAGCTGGTGGGAGTTGGCGAAGAAGTAGGCTATTGTCATCCTGACCCTCGCCTGGACGTTCGCCCTGGCTACCCTTGTCCCTTCGAGCTTCGACGATTCCACGAGCGCCTTGACGGTGCCGGCGATCGGTACGGTTTCGGCCCTTATCCCCCATGCGCTCGCCAGCCCCCTGGCGTCCTCGGCGTCCTGAGGAGGGGTGTGCTCAGACGGGAGAAGGAGCCCAAGGACCTTCTTCTTCCCCAGCGCCCTGACGCAGAGCGCCCCGACCACGGCGCTGTCTATCCCTCCGCTAAGGGACACCACGGCCCCTTCCGCCCCGGCCCCGGCGACCGTGGCTTGGATGAATTTGACGATCCGTTCCGTCTCCCGAGCCGCGTCAATACCCAGCCCTTTGGGGGCCATTGGTTCTGCGCCCCGGGCCGGGGCTTTAACCGCTTTCCGCAGGGCACGGGCCTGCGTCAGACGAACCGCACCCGCCCGGAGCTGAGCGTGACCGCCCTGACGCGGGCCGCCTTCAGGGCGGCCAAGAGCCCCGAGTCCACCGTTGCTACCAAGGCCCCTGACGTCTTGGCAGCCGAGACTAGCTCGTCGTCCACCCTGGCGCTCCCGCAGGGTCCGGAGGCGAATCTTGACGCCAGGTCGAGGGCCACCCTGGCCGTCCTGGACCTCACTCCGCCGCTCGACGCGAGCTTCTGAAGCTCGGCCCTCACGCAGTCGAGCAGGACGGGCTGGAAGGCCCCGAGGGCTCCGACCATGTCCTCGAACCATGTGGTCGGCCTCTCCACCACGGCCATGAGGAAGCTGCTGTCGAAGATTATCTTCTGCAAGGTCTCATCTGCTCCTGGCGCTTACCATATGGAGGCTCAAATATATGGCGGCGGCGGTTTTGTATGGTAATGACCGAGGCTTCGGCGGTGACGAGCAAGAGCATGGTCAACATACCGGCTTCCATCCGGAAGGAGTATGGCATCCGCGAGGGCGACAAGCTCGCCTTCGTCGAGACGGACCACGGGCTCGCCATCGT
>JAFLZI010000070.1 GCA_029785625.1 Nitrososphaerota archaeon
CCCCGGCGCCAGCCCCGCCTCGGCCATGGCCCCCCTGAACGCCTCCCTGGTCGCCTTGAAGTCGAGCATGTCCTCCCGCTCGTAGACGCTGAACTCGTTGGTCGCGATCTTCCCGCCGAGGACCTCCACGCGCCCCCCCTTGGACCCGGAGAGGGCGTCTTCGTTCACTATGAGCGTGGCGGCGGCCCCGTCCCCCACCGGCGCGCAGTCGAAAAGCCTCAGCGGGTCCGCGATCATGGCCGACCTTGACACCACCTCCGGGGCGATCGCCTTCCTGAACTGGGCGTGGGCGGCGGTGACCGCGTTGGCGTGGTCCAGCACCGGCATCGCGCTCAGCTCATCCCTGGTGACGTCCTCCTGCTCCATGTACAGCCGGGCCAGGAGCCCGTTGAGGGCTGCGAAGGTGGCCCCCACGAACTGGGTGTACTCAGCCGACTCGGCCATGGCCAGGGCCTGAGACGCCTCCTCTGGCTCGAGGTCCCTCATCTTCTCCACCCCAACCACCAGGGCGCTCCCTATGGCCCCCGACCTCACCAGGTTGTACCCCACGTTGAACGCCGAGCTCCCCGACGCGCAGGCCGCCTCCACCTTGAACGCCGGGGTCCCGTGCAGCCCCAGGGCGCTGGTCACCAGGGCGCCCAGGTGCTCCTGGCTTGCCCCCACAGCGCTGAACATGTTCCCGACTATGACCTGGTCGACCTTCCTCCCTCCGAGCCCCTTCAGGGCCCCCCTCGACGCCTCGACCGCCAGGTCGAGGAGGGACTTGTTCCAGTGGTCCCCGACCTGGGTGAATCCCACCGACGCCACGTACGCCTTTTGCCTGCTCACCAGATCGCCTACTTGTGGAGCTTGTCCCTGAACTTCGAATAGGTGGAGTAGTCGATCTTGGTGCTCCGCTCCATCATCGACTTCACCGTGGGGTTGACCCCCCTGCTCGCGGTTATCCCCTCCAGGACCTCGATGCAGAAGGCGTCCGACCCCGCCCCCGAGCCGAAGCTCGCCAGGAGTATCTTGTCCCCGGGGCTCGCCTCGTCCAGGACAGCCGCCATGCCGATGGGGGAGCTCCCCGAGTAGGTGTTGCCTATCAGCGGATTGAGTAGCCCAGTCTTGATCTGCTCCATGGTGAACCCCAGGCGGGTGGCGACCTCGACAGGGAACCTCGGGTTCGGCTGGTGGAAGACGGCGTACTTGAAGTCCGACGGCTTGTGCCCAGTCTCCTCGAAGAGGGTCTTCACCGAGTTCTCGATGTGGTAGAAGTAGGCCGGCTCGCCGGTGAACCTCGACAGGTGCCTGGGGTACCGCTCGTGGGCCCGGCGCCAAAAGTCCCCGGTGTCTGAAACGAACGAGGTGCTGCAGTCTATGACCGCCACCGCCTTCTTCGAGTTCCTCCCTATGACGTAGGCCGCCCCCCCGCTGGCCGCGGTGTACTCGAGGTCGTCCCCGGGCCTCCCCTGGGCCGTGTCCATCCCCACGGCGAGCCCTGACTCTATCATCCCCGACCCGACCAGGCCGGTGACTATCTGCATCGCCTCCGTCCCCGCCTTGCAGGCGAACTCCAGGTCCGCCGCCAGGGTGTGGTGCTGCCCCAGCGCCTGGGCGACCATGGTGCTGGACGGCTTCACCGCGTAGGGCTTGGACTCGGTCCCCACGAAGACCGCCCCCAGCCTGTCGACCCCGGCCATCTTGATCGCACCCCTCGACGCCTCTATGGCCATGGTCACGGTGTCCTCGTCGATGGACGCCACTGCCTTCTCCAGGTTGGGGCCAGACCCTCCCCCCTTCCAGACCCGCGCTATCTCTGTGGTAGGGAGCCTGTAGTGCGGGACGTAGGCGCCGTACCCGAGGATGGCTGCCCTCTCCTTGCTCTGCATCAGGAACAAACCGGTCAGGCCGCCCGATTGGCGGCGCTAATTAAACTGTGAATCGATGATAGGCAATCGTCGAATCGGGAGGCGATCCGCTCAGATGGCCTTTATCTGCTTGACCACGGCCGGCCTTGCCTTCCTGAAGACCCTGTAGCCGCAGATGCACTTCACTTCGGGGAGCCGCGACAGCTCCTCCTGGGTCGTCCTGGTCCCGCACCTAACGCACTCGTAGACCGCGCCTGCGAAGACCTTGGCGGGCTGCTCCTTGGGAGCCGGCGCAGCGGCCGGGGAAGTCTCTCCGCTCAAATCGTCTGCTCGCCCGCCGCGCCTCGTATTTCTATCTTATGCTGACTCGCACCGCCAGGGCGCGTCCTGCGGTCATCCCCAGTCGCCGCCAGCGTGTCTCCCGCCCGGCTTCCTGGCGCTCTTCACCCCCTCGCTGACTGCCATGGCGAGGGCCCCCAGGGCGAAGAGGACGAAAAGGGCCGCCGCCCAGGCCGCCCCGGCGTCGCAGGGGAACGGCTTGAGGAGGACAGGGCTGGTGCAGTACAGGGCGGAGGGGCGGACATACACCTCGAACTGTTCGAAGGCGACCGCGCAGCAGCCGAGGGCGAACAATAGATACGCGACCGTCCGCCCCCACTTGAAGTCCAAAGAGCGGACGACGCGGCGCGCCGGCTCCGATTTAGCTTCGCCCCTGACCCTGCGGGGGGCCGCACGGTGGTGTGGGGTCGGCCGAGCTCGAAAAGCCAATAAGACCTGTCGGCCCCTTGCGCGAGGATGGCCAGGCTGACCTTCGGCTCGTGCAAAAACTGCGGCCATGAGGTGGCGTGCATGGACGGCCGCTGGATGCACCACATAACCCGCAGCAGCCTGCGGGGCCTGCCTCACTGGCCGACAGGGCACGTGATCACCCAGGGGTGCAGGCGGGGGTGCCCGTGCCAGTCGCCGGAGCTGGACCAGACGAAGGCGCAGAAGTCAAAGCTGGTGCTCCTCGGCAGCCACACCGACGGGTGACGGGGGCCTCCCCGCATCGGGGGCTGCCCTCGGCCCCTGCCGCCCTCTATCTGAAGGCCGCGCCCAGGAGCTTGAGCTGGTAGTGGGTGGTCCTCTTCGACTCAGCCTCGTCGTTGGCCGAGGAGACGTAGCCGTACTGGACCAGCCTGGCCCCCGACCTCAGTGCGTGCTTGAGTATCTCTATGTGCACCGTCATGTCGGCGGACTTCAGCGGCTGGAGGGACTTCATCAGGTCCAGGGACAGCCTGCAGAGGCCGCTGGTGGCGTCCCTCACCCTCCTCCCCTCGAGGGCGGAGAAGAAGAGCGAGAAGGACTTCGACTGGAACCCTATGTTCTCCCTGTACGGCAGGACGAGGTATGCCCCCTCCCCGAACTCCCCGGCCGCGAGCCTCGCTATCTCCGCCGGCGGGTGATACCCGTCCGTGTCAGCGGTCACCAGGTCCATCCCCCCGTCCACGGCCCTGGCTATGGCCTGCCTGTACGCTTCGGCGTAGTTCGGCGTCTTGTTGACGAACTGCTCGTACCTTCCGTCCAA
>JAFLZI010000071.1 GCA_029785625.1 Nitrososphaerota archaeon
GCCATATCTAGTGTCGGCTCGCCGGACGGACCTTCATGACTGACGCCACAGAGCTGCAGAAGGTCGCGTCGATGATCGACAGGGACGCCCAAGGCATGCAGGAGTTCTTTGTGAAGATGCTCAGGATAAGGGCGGTCAATCCGAGGATGGGCGGAGAGGGGGAGGGAGAAAGAGCCGCCTTCTTGGAAGGGTTCCTGAAGGGGGAAGGGTTCGACGTGACGAGGGTCGACGTGAAGGACGGAGAGTCCCCCGGGGGGGTCAGGCCGAACCTCTCGGCGAAACTAGACGGAAGGGGAAAACGGACGCTCTGGTTCATCTCCCACATGGACACGGTCCCCGAGGGGAGCCGGGACCTATGGAAGACAGACCCCTTCGAGCCCGCAGTCAAGGACGGGAAGGTCTTCGCCCGAGGGGCCGAAGACAACGGCCAGTCCCTAGTGGCGTCCCTGTTCGCGCTGAAAGCGCTGAAGGAGCTGGGCGGAGTGCTCCCGTTCAACGTGGGAGTCTGGTTCGTCGCAGACGAGGAGTTCGCGAGTAACTACGGGATCAAGGCGCTTCTCGAGAGGAGGCTGTTCAGCAGGTCAGACCTGGTGGTCGTCCCCGACGCTGGGACCCCCAGAGGGTCGGAGATCGAGATAGCGGAGAAGGGCCTCCTCTGGATGAAAGTCACCACAAAGGGGAAGCAGGTCCATGCCAGCCTCCCGAAGAAGGGGCTCAACGCCCATAGGGTCGGGATGGAGCTAGCACTGGAGGTCGACCGTCTCCTCAACGGGAAGTACAGGAAGAGGAACCCGCTCTTTGACTATCCCGTCTCCTCCTTCGAGCCCACCAAGGCGGAGGCGAACGTGGGGAACGTCAACACCATCCCGGGGATTGACGTGTTCTACTTCGACTGCCGGGTCCTCCCTGAGTACGACCTGGACGGGGTAGTCAGGGACGTGAAGGCGGTCGTCAGGCGCTTCGAGGATAAGCACGGCGCGAAGATAGAGTTCGAGGAAGTGGAGAAGGAGCCCGCCGGGCCCGCCACAGACCCGGGGAGCGAGGTCGCCGTCCTCCTCGCCAGGGCGGTGTCGAAGGTCGCTAGGGTCCGCCCGAAGTTCACCGGCATAGGGGGGCAGACGGTCGGGAACCTGTTCAGGCAGGAGGGGATCCCCACGGCGGTCTGGAGCACCATCGACGACGTCCCACACGAGCCCAACGAATACTCTCGGATAGCCAACCTGACCAACGACTCGAAGGTCTTCGCGTCTGTCCCCCTGTTAGCCTCGTGAGGGACGCGAAAAGTCGGGCGGAAGCCGCGTATGGAGGCCTCCCGGACCTAGGGCGAACGGGCGCCTAACCGCAGGGCAGGAGCAGAAATACGGGAGCGCGAGTCGGGTCGAGCTCCGCTCTGCGCTCTAAGCCTTGCGTCTAGCTCGACGAAAGGTAGCTCCACATGACCACGCCGACGAGCATCACCAGCGAACCGGCGAAGCCAGTGATCAGGGCCCCCGCGGCGTCAGCGCTGAACCCGAAGTTCTCGATGAACGAGATCACGGGCGCTCTGACGAGCCAGGCGAAGAACCCCAGGGCGTAGCCCAGGAGCCAGAATCCGAACAGTACGAGTTTTCTTCCCATGCTGTTTCGATGCCCTGACCATGGCCGAAGTCGGTAAATTGGAAAGAGACAGTATCCCTTTACAGGATAGTTGAATTATTTACAGCAGGAGTCCGGCCAGGCTCAGGAGATAGGTCGTCACGACGCTGCTCACCGCTCCGAGGGCCAGAAAGACGATCCCTTCCGCCAGGACCCTCTTCTCCTTTTGAAAGTCGTCCCTGACGCAGACGGACAGCAGCCCCCCGAAGATGGACCCCGGTTCCTGAGGCAACTTCGGCTCTGAAACGGCGTCCGGGTTAGTTAACGGTTGTGGAGCTACTGTCCATCATCCGTGCGGCTCCCATTCCCCCAGGCGTTTCAGGACCCTCAGCGCGCTCAGGGTGACCATCTTGCTGGGCTCCCCGGCTTCCTCCAGGGAGAACGGGACCGTCGCCTGCTTTGGATGCCCCCTGTCCCACGCCCCTTGTGGGCTATCCGGGTCGGGGTTGATGGAGTCCAGGTTCCACCTTCCGTCGGGCCGCCTCTTCTTCTTCAGCAGGGACACGGCGTACTCCAGCCGTTTGTCTGCCACGTACCCGAGGGCCGTCAGGAAGTCGAGCCCCACGAGGAGGTCATAATAGTAGTGGACAGGATAGTGGAACCGGTACCAGGGCTTGTACCTGCCTCCCTGAACGTGCAGTTCGCGCTCGAGGAAGAACTCCGCACCCTTCTCCATGGCTCCCTTCATCCCGCGGGTCCACTTCTCCCGGGGGTAGACGGCGAACGCGCCCATGGGCTCCCAGGAGTCGAGGTTCCTCCCTCTGGCGCGTCCCCCGTAGTTGAAGCAGGACCAGCCGCCGAGATTCGCCTGGTTCTTCACCAACCACTCGAACGCGCTCCTCACCTTCGGGTGGTCAGCGTACCCGAACTTGACCAGCACCCTCGCCGTGTTCCCGGTGGTGCAGACGTGCCCATGCTTCGCCCCTCCCTTGTTCGAGCCGACGAACCCGCCGTCCTCGGCCGCGAACCAGTCGGTCCACCTTCGGCAGGCGGCGTCGATCCTCCGGTCAGCCTTCGTGAGCCCGAGGTCGGAGAGGACCAGCAGCATCCAATTCGTCCCCGTGTACTTTGGCCGGTAGAGGCTGCTGCCCCTCTCCCAGAACCCCGAGGGGTCCTGCCTGTCGAGTATCTCCTTCCCCCAACCCCTCTTGACGATCCCGGCCCGGGCTGCCTTGACGTCCCGGTCCCCCTCTGGTCTTCCGAGCAACTCCGTGAGGGTCAGGTACCTGATCGAAGGCTGGCACTCCTCGAGCAGCCAGGACGTGACCTGATCCCTCGGGCCCATTACTGAGACCGCACCTCCACACTCGGCCGGGAGCTAGGAGAGGGCGACGAGGGCCTCTGCCGTCTCCTTCGGTTTGGTTATCATGGGCCAGTGGCCGGCCTCTATCAGTCTGTACGGGCCCTCCAGCTTTCCCCATTTGCCTGCGACGATCTCGTCCACCGGGTCCCCGGAGAGGGTGCATAACACGTACGCCTCCCTGACGCCGTCGTAGCTCTTCGACAGCGTGATCGGGTCCTTTGCCAGCTTCACCGGCCAGGGCGTGGCCAGCGACATCATCCACTTCCTCTTCTCCCCAACCACGTCCTTGCCTATGGCGTCTATGATGGACTCGGTGAGCGTGACCCCCAGCTTGTCGGCGGTGAGCGCCGGGAACTCCTTGGTCGGGTCGAAACCAGCCTGGGGAGTCCTCACCCTCTCCGGCCTGACCGCATCGAGATAGATCACCTTCTTCA
>JAFLZI010000072.1 GCA_029785625.1 Nitrososphaerota archaeon
TATCCTCCCTCTGAGCTGGCGCCATTTCAGCTTCGTGTTTCCGCTCTTGGAGGTATAGATGATCCCGAGGACGTCTCTGGCGTTGATGAACGTGATGTCCCTGATCTTCTTGAGGTCTACCTTGTCGACCGCCTCAACATAGATGGATCCCTGATCACCTTGCTTTTCAGGGAACACTTCAGGGTCTCTGAGGTATGACTCCGGGATGAAGCTCCTGCAGGTGCTGCTGATCAGAAACCTGCGGAACCCCTCGAGGTTGCAAGTGACGTCGAGCTCGACCAAATCCCGTCGCCTGACTCGCCGCGCCTCCTCAGAGGTTATAAAATGATTCCCGCACAGAAACGGCTCTCCGGGGAAGGGTGGGTTCCACTACTCAAGATCTTCCACACAAGGTTCAGACGGCTAATCCGGTCATCACCCACGACGAAAACACGGGTCGCTCAACATTAAAGCGTTCCAGAGGCGCGGCGCAGCCTCGATGCGGTTCCTCGTCGGGTTGAAGGCGAAGGGGGTCCCCCAAGGGAGCCTCCTGGACTCGGCCAGAGCGGCCGCCAGGGGGCTCGGCGTCCAATGCAGCAACCCGAAGTGGACCTCGTCCGGGACCCTCGAGCTCGACGTGTTCTCCCCGACTCGAGGAGACTTCGACCTCTTCCTTGAAGTAGTCCGCCCTCTGGCCGACCTCGAGTTCGCCCGTGACCTGAGCGCGCCCCCAGAGCACAGATCCGAACCCGAGCTCCTCTCTGAAGCGAGGTCCCTCTTCAACGCAGAGCGCTACTGGGAGTGCCATGAAGTCCTCGAGGGGATCTGGAGGTCGAAGCAGGGGGAGGAGAAGCGGCTCCTCCAAGGGATCATCCTGGTCTGCGCCGCTTTCGTGCATCATCAGAAGGGGGAGGCGGAAGTAGCCATCGGCATCATGAGGCGCGCCAGGCCTCAGCTCATCTACCCCTCACCCAAGTACTGCGGCTTCGACGTGGGGGCTCTCAGGGCGAACGTCGAGACGGTCATCCAGACCGGCCACTTCTCAAACTTCCGGGTCTAGCCGAACACGGGGAGGTTCATCGGATTCGCCTGTTCGGAGAGGGCGTTCCTGTCCCTCAGTCCCAGCAGGTTCAGCCCGATGCCCAGGGCCGCCAGGACGACGCCGAGCGCGTAATGGTAAAAGACGCCCCCGAGGGAGGGATACCCGACGTAAAGGTAGGCGAGGTACCCCAGCAGCGCGAGGAAGACCGCAGAGAGACCGGCGCCCACAGGGTACGCGATCGACGCCCCCCAGAACCCGAAGGCGCCCACCGCCAATAGGGCGAATGCGAGCACGACGACCAGGCCCGGCACAGCCCAGCCCAGTTGGGGCGCGACGCAACCCCCGGAGGGGCAGCCCCCCGGGGAGTTCCATATCCAGGTGGTGTAGATGGCGAAAGCCGACTCCAATATGGTGGTCCCACCGGCCACCTTCTTGATGGACGACGTCACTTCTGCACCGTCAG
The DNA here is from genome assembly GCA_029785625.1 of Nitrososphaerota archaeon. The sequence goes on from JAFLZI010000072.1 coordinate 1,485, forward strand.
CCTGTAGTGCCCGGCTTCGACGTTCTTGTTGATGTTGTCCCTCACGAGGAAGAGCCTGTGGATGGGGTCGACCGTCACGGGCGACAGCGAGAAGTCCTTCCCAACGACGAGCTCATACACCCGGCCGTCTCTGCAGGCGTGCGCCAGCTTCTTCCCCGGTTTCGCCCCGAGGCTGTTCATCACGACGTCTTTGGCCGTCGTGCAGGTTAGGACCGCCCACTCTTCGTCTTCCGGTATCGACTCGAACCCTACGCTCGGCTTGAGCGGCTCTCCATACCTCTTATCGTCGCAGAACAGCTTCTTGCAGCTCCTGCACCTCCAGACGTCCACGACCCCCTGAAGGTAGTTGTCGCGGTTCACGTTGACCATGCCGATGAATACGATTTCATGCTGGTGAGGTTCAGTCATTGTTCAGCCGCCTCCGCCCCCCTGTTTTTCTCCGTTGCGGCCTCGTACAGAGGGATGAGCTCCAGTATCAGCCTGTCTACGCGCATCCTCCTCTGGTTGATCTCCCTCACCATCGCCTCTCTCCAGGTCCTGTAACCGTTGGCTATCCCCAGCCTGGGGTGCACCGGGATGACGCTCTCCCCATCGCCTGAGATGATGGCCATCCCCTTCTCCAAGAGCCCTTTGGCCGACTCCCTCTGCGAGGATGGGACCCGGCCCTCGCGCAGGAGCCTCAGGTAGAGGGTGGCTTCCTCTCTGGACAGCGCCGCCTCGGCCCTCAGCTCCCTGACGACCTCTTCCTCATCCCTGGGCGGCTGTCTTCTGCTCAATGATTTGACGTCCCCGGCGAGCTCCAGAGGAACTCGAAGTAGTCCTTCGCGAAGCTCGCCAGCCCGTGGTGAGAAGCCCAGATTGCAAGCGGGAGACCTCCCTGCTCCCCGCTCCCAAGCAGGAGGACCACCTCTCTGGAGTCCGATACGAGGCCTCCTCCGTACATCGTCTTCCTCGACCTGACCTCTGCGTGCTTCGCCAGCTGGTCAGCCGCCCCATGCGGGAGGTCAGGGGAAGTCAGTATGAGGCATTTGACCCCCTTCTCCCTCAAGGTGGCAAGGAGGGGCTCGATCCTGTCGATGAACGGCGCCAGCTGCGAAGGCAGCGCTATGAGCAGCTCCGCCCTGCAGTTCAGCAGCAGGTTCTTCACCCGCGAAAGGATCTCGTTAGTCCCTCTCATGATCCATATGTCCGGCTTCTCCTGCTCTCCTCTGCTGACATAGATCCCCATCAGCTCCTCGAGGGCGGTCTGTTCCCTCTCCTTTCTCTCGGTCTCCTGCCTGGCCCTCAGCTCTTCCAGGGCGGTGTCCGGAGGCTTCGCGGTATACACGATTGGCCTGCTTTTCTGCTCCTCCACCCACCCGCGCCTGTGAAGCGACTCCAGGGCGTCATACACCTTGGAGTAGGGTATCCTTGCTTCCCTGCTTACGTCGCTGGCGGTCATCGTCCCTCCCTTCAGGAGGGCGACGTACGCTTTGACCTCGCTCCCGGTCAGACCGAGCTCCTCCAGAGACCCAGACGCCCTCTCGCTCAGAGTCACCTTTTCCAGCCTCCGGTCCCGTCGCGACAGGGCGAGTTTTAACTTTTTACCCTCGGCAAAGTTAAAATGCTTATATGCACTACGGGGTAGGGAGACTCCAGCGAATCTACTTTGGCCCAAATCGCAGATGTCAGCCTAGAGCTGAAGAAAGAAGTTTCGAAGGGGAACTTCATCCGACAGACGCAGTCGATCTGTCCCGACTGCAACCGGATCCTGCCCGCGATCGTCTTCGAGCGCGGCAGCAAGGTCTGGATGACCAAGACCTGCCCGGAGCACGGCGAGACGGAGGAGCTCTACTTCGGCTCCTACGAGATGTACAGCAAGTTTTCG
>JAFLZI010000073.1 GCA_029785625.1 Nitrososphaerota archaeon
CGAAGGGGATAGGTTACTCGTCCTCGGCAGGGGCGGCCCTGACCCTGCTCAGCCACAGGCTGCTGGTAGGCGGAGCTCCTGACCTGGTGGACCTTTCGAAGGCCGCGCGCCTCTTCGCGGCTTCGGCGTCCAGGTCGCTGGTAGGGGGGTTCTCAAGGCTGTACGCGGGGAAGGACGACGAAAGCACCTATGCGGAGAGGTTCGCCGACCAGAAGACCATGGATCTCCGAATGGTGATCGTCCCTCTTCCATCGAGGGTCAGGACGGAGGACGCGCACAGAGAGGTGCTGACTTCGCCCTTCTTCAAAGCCAGGGTCGAGTCGGCTCAGAGAAGGTGCGAAGAGATGCAGAAGGCCATCTTGGGGAACGACCTTGACCAGCTGGGGAGGCTGGCGGAGCGGGACACGCTGGAGCTGCACGCGCTGACTATGACCGGCGACAGCGGGCTTGTCATCATGACGGAAGACTCGGTAAGGATAATCAGGAGGGTAAGGGAGCTCAGGGAAGAAGGGGCGAAAGCCTACTACTCGATGCAGACGGGGCCGTCGGTGTTCATCAACACTTCCGAGAGGGACCAGGAAAGGGTGATGAAGGCGGTCCAGAAACTGGGGTACAGAGCCTATCCCTCAGAGGTCGGAGGGGAGGCGAAGATCCTCTGAGCAGGAACGTCAAGAGCGTCAGAGAGTACCTCGGAGGGCTCGAACAGTCGAAGGGAGAGAGGGAAGATCAGGTGAAGGCCGGGCTGGAGCTGTACGTAGACCTCTGGGAGAAGGCGATAAAGCGGGGGGTCGTCGGAGAGGCCGACGCCATCGACGAGGCCCTTGCGAAGATAGAGCGGGCAGGTGGGCTCCAGAAGGCTGCGGGGGACTAGCGGATCGCTTCGCCGCCGTCCAGCGCTATCACCTGACCGGTGATGAAGCTCGATTCCCCGCTCGCCAGGAAGAGCGCCAGGCTGGCAGCTTCGGAAGGCTTCCCGAACCGGCCGAGCGGTATCGCAGCCCTGTAGGACTTCGCCTGTTCCGGGCCCAGCCAGTCCACCCAGGTGGTCTCCATCGAGCCGAACGCCATGCAGTTCACCCTGACCTTGGGTGCGAGCATCTTGGCGAGCATCCTCGTCATGGAGACGACCGCCCCCTTCGCGGACGCGTAGACCAGCCCTTCCGTGTCTCCGACCAGGGCCGGGATCGACGCGACGTTGACTATCGAGCCGCCCCGCTTCATGAGGCTCCGGGCGCCTTTGGCGCATAGGAAGGTCCCGAAGGTGTCTACGGCGAAGACCCGCCTCCACATGTCCAGGGTCGTGTCTTCGATGGCGAGGTTCCAGAGAGCGCGGTCTGCGAGCCCTGCGGCGTTGACTAGTATGTCGAGCCCGCCTGCCCTCCTACCCACCTCCGAGAACATGGCCTCGACGCTCGAAGGGTCGGACACGTCTGCGTGGACCACTGAGGCCTCCCCACCCCTCCTGCGGATAGCTTCCAGGACGGGTTCGGGGTGCCTTTTCCCCCCACGGTGGTTGACGAACACGGTCGCCCCTTCACCGGCGAAGCGCCTCGCGATCTCCGCGCCTATCCCCTGGGATGAGCCGGTCACAAGGGCCCGCTTGCCCTCAAGACTCATTCGGCCGCTGTAGATGGCTCCATGTCTTAAGGGTTCGAGGCTAGGGGCGGGGGGCCCGGTCCCTCGCCGTGGCTCCAGCGTTGTACTGCTTCAGGAACCGTATGTTGAAGAGCGAAGCCTTGGCCGAGTTCCTCACCATTTCGTCCGCGTCAGACTCCGCCTTGACCAAGACCCCCTCGGAGTCCGCGCTCCCCACCGAGCCCAGCGCTGCCGCAGACTCGTGCCTCACGATGGGGTCCCTGTCGTTGAGCACCGCCTCTTCCAGGGCCCTATTCCCCTCGGAGAGCCCTATCTGCCCCAGGGAGAACGCGGCTTCGTGCCTGACGAGCGGGTCAGGGTCGTGAAGCAGGACGTCGCCCAGGGCAGGGACCGACTTCTCTCCTCCCACCTCCGCAAGGATGCACACCGCGTGGACCCTGAGGACCAGGCTGGGCTCCTCTGCCAAGACCTTTATGAAAAACGACTCGTCTTTCCTCTCCCACGCTTCTTCCATCCCCTTCATCACCAGCATGGCATGGGGTTCGTCTTCGACCACGGTCCTCGTGTACATCATTCCGAGTCGGAGGCGTTCGGGCTATAAACAGCGCGGAGTGGCACGCGTTCCGGGTCTACGGGATCAGTAGGACCTTCCCTAGCACTTCTCTCGATTCCACTATCTCGTGCGCGCGCCGCGCCTCGGCAAGCGGCAGCTCCCTGTAGATGGAAGGCCTCAACTTGCCTTCGGCCGCCAGCCTGAGTACCTGTTCGACGTCTCCTTTCGACTGGCCGTACACGCCCATGATGCTGAGCTCGTCAGAGTAGACGCGGCGCACGTCGACCTCGGACTTTGGCCCTGAGGTCAATCCGAGGGCGACCATCCTTCCGCCTCTGGCGAGGCAGTCTACGCTCTTCGCCCAGGTGTCCCCTCCCACATGGTCGAACACTACAGAGGCGCCGAGCCCGTCGGTAAGGGACCGCACCTCTTCCGCTATGTCGTGGGACGCATAGTTGACGACGTGGTCGGCCCCGAGAGACCTGACGAAGTCGGCCTTCGAGTCGCTCCCCACGGCCGCGATCACTCTGGCGCCGAGATGCTTGGCTATCTGGACAGCGGCATGCCCCAGACCTCCTGCCGCGCCCCACACCAGGACGACGTCGCCGTCGCCGACCTTCGCCTTCCTTGAAAGCCCGTTCCAGGCGGTGCCGAAGTCGACGGGCATCGCAGCCGCGGTCTTCGGGTCTAGGCCTCTGAGGGGGATCAGGTTCGCCAGGGGGACCTTCACGAGCTCGGCGTATCCGCCGTCGGTCGCTATGCCGACGAAGCCCCTCCTCAGGCATAGGCTCGGGGAGCCTCCGCGGCAGTAGACGCAGGACCCGTCTGACAGCACGGGATAGACCACGACCTGTGACCCCGCCTCGGCAGCGTGGGGGCCAACTGCCGCCACCTCTCCTGCGACGTCTGTCCCGAGGGTGTGCGGGAGGGAGGTCTTGTACCTCCCGGTGCGGGCCCAGATATCGATCCTGTTCACGCCTGCTGCGGCTACCCTGACGACCGCCTCCCCTTCGGAGGGCTCGAGGTCGGTGACTTCGTCCTGGGAAAGGACATCGGGCCCGCCCGTCTTGTGGTACCGGATTGCCTTCAACTGATGTGAGGACTGGAAGCTGGGTACTTATGTATCAGGCGGCCTGAACGCCCATGATCTCCTTCCTCGGAAGGACCAG
>JAFLZI010000074.1 GCA_029785625.1 Nitrososphaerota archaeon
GCGGTGGGGCCGGGTCTGTCGCCTGCGGGTCCGCCTCGTTCGTTCCTCGAGGGGACGGGGGGGATCGAGGAGGGCGTGGCCGCTCAACCCGAAGTGCGTTTGCCCGAGGGCTCCGTCAAGGGGAGGACGACGAGGCTCCGGCGGAGCTCTGGGAACTTGCGGTTCCCGCGGACCTCGAAGCGGAGGAGACCGCGGCGCTCGAGGACCTTCAGGTCTCGTGAGACCGAGGGGACCTTGCGGTGGACCACCTTCGCCAGCTCCCCCACCGTCATGCGACGCCGCGAGATCTGCCGAAGAAGCTCCAGGCGCGCCGGGGCGAAGAGTGACGTCAGGTCGGCGTCGAGCGGGACGAAGACCTCGTCAGGGAAGGCCTCCAGGAGCTCGGGCCTCTCGATGATCGTGTGCATGAGGCCGCGGACCTGTTCCAGCCGGTCCTCCACCTGCTGGCGTTTCACTTCAGCCATTTCTCGAACCTCGCTCGATAGGTCGGCCAATGGGACTTGATGTCGTCGATCGCGGAGTCGACCAGCAGGTGGAGGTCTCCCTCCGGGAGGCGGTCCTTCTGCCCGACGGTGTCATCGGGGTAGCAGACCTCCTTGTGGGGGAATCCGTTGGCGGTGTCGAACCGTTCCATGGAGTGGGACCTCCTGCCGTTCTCCGCAACGGAGTTGACGACGAACGCCACGAGCCTGCCCCTCTCCCATTCGACGTCCACCCTGTCCACCCCGCCAATACCGGTCTCTTCACACTACACCTTGACCGTCGCTGGGTTCCCGGCAAGCGGAGGCCCCTCCCGTGGGAGGCTCACGAGGTGAAGGAGGTCCGATAATCCCACGACCACGACAATGGCACCGACCAACCCCGGCAGGAAGAGTGCCTCGTACGTCATGGCGCTCGAGGGTGAGGGGCTGACGATGAATAGGAAGCCCATCAGGTAGAACGGGTTGAAAGGAGTCAGCCCCGCACCTATCGTGAGAATCCAGTCGCTCCTGGCGGTCCGTTGCGTTGCCCTGCTCCCTGCATCCCTCACAACGAGGTCTCGCAGCATCTGGAAGGAGAGCCAGGTTCGGGCGAACAACAGGCCGGCGGCAAGAATGTTGAGGCCACCCACGGTGGCAGCCCACGATCGCAGCTCGTCTGTAGTCGGACCTGGACAGTGGTCGCAGGTGGAGTAAGGTGCCGCTACGAACCCCCAGAACAAGGATAGACCCAAGGCCAGGAAGAACGCGAGCGTGACGCTCTTTTGGACCATTGCCCACCTCTGGGCAGGCGCATGACGAGGCCACGGGGGTACGGACCTGCCCGTCGCGGTTCGAAAGGATGCTCGAACAGCGCGGGCCCGGCCGGATGCCGACAGCAGGCCCATCACAAGGCTCACGAAGGCGAACAGGACGGCGAAGGAGACCGAGGTTTGGTTGATCAGATACCCCCACGCCGTGTACTGGACTTGGAAGATCAGCGGCAGGAGGGGAACGTAGCTGGCCGCCCAGAATACGGCGGAGGTCCTCGCGTCCCGGATGGCTTGGAACGTCTCTCGGGAGGTGCCTGAGACCGGCGACAACCGCGAACGAACGAGACTTCTCAGACCGATGATGAGACCAAGCGACGCCGAGGAGAGGCCCAATTCGAGCAGGAAGGGGTTCGGGAATGGACAGGCCGGCGCCGAACACGCGTAACCGGGCGGAGCGTTGCAGGTTGGAGGTGGTGGGCAGTACGAGCTTGCGAAGTACCACGCCGAGAGGATGACCCCAAGAATGACCAGTAGCAGTGCAATGGGCAGGTAATCCGATCGCGCGTCGGGGAGTGGTCTGGGCATCTCCTCCACCGCCGCCATTCACTGACTCGTACCCTCGAAGTAGGACAAGCATCTTTGCCATGTCCAGTCGATTCGCCGATAGGGAATCCACCATCATCGCTTGCGTGGGCCCTCGATGACCAAGCTCAGGCGGTCAGGGTCCTCCTTGGTGTCGACGCATTCGAACCCCTGACCGAACCGGGGAAGGAACGGATGGGTGACACGAAGGGCCCGCCCGCATCAGACGGGGGTGCGGTCTAACGACCTCGGGGAACACGGGATATGTTCCTCCTTACCACAACTTAACCTCCCACGCTAATATTGATCTCCCACCATCGTGAGGATTACCAGCACCCCGTCCACCCCGAGGTAGGGTGTCTCCGGCCCGTCCTCGAAACGGAGGAGTCCCACCCGCAGCACTGCTGGATTCCGGAAGCATTCTGAAAGAACGCCTTGAACGAACACGGCTTGCCTTCCCAAGGGAGGCGCGGATTCCTTGGGAGGGGCATCCTCTACCACCGGTACCGGCCCCATCTCGCCGGGTTCCCGCATCACGGACGGGACCAAGGCCGCCGTCGGTCGAGATCTCGCGGCGGGGGCCCTCCCCAGCTTCGATGTCCCTGGGGGACAACCGTGCAAGGAAGGGAACCCGGCACAGGTCCCTGGGGGGCGCGCTGGGGTGTGCGTGCAACCGGAAGTGGAGATGCGGGTCCAGATGGCCTTGGATGGCATCTTCCGGCGGCCCATACCCCACACCGAGCTTCACCGCCAGCTTCGGCTCTTGCCGCCTCCAGGGGGTCGGACCGTCATGGTCCATGTTGCAAGCCTCGACCAGGCGTGCGCTCTCCGGTGGCTCAAGGAATTCGGCTACCTCCCTCCGTTCGTCGCCATCGCCGGCGACACCCTGTCCCGAGACGGTGTCCGGATCCTTCGGGAGTGCGCCTGGATCGTCGTTACCTCTCGACCTCCCGCGCGTGGTCGGGCTCCGTGGGACTCGACATCGGCCGACGGCGCATTGGCTCCCGTCGACGTGGCTCACAGGTCGCCAGGAGCCGTCCGCGGGTAGCCGGACGCGCAACCGATGAGGTGGTCTCCTGCTCGCTTTACTGGGTAATCGTTGGTCCCAACTTCGGACCCACCACGGGTCCGAGGGTCCTCTTCAGCATGCAACATGGTAGGTGCTCACGTCCTCCCGATCCCCGCGCTCAAGGGCGACCGCTTCGGCCCTTGCCGTCTCCGGCGAGCGGCGCGAAGGGGAGCAGGCCCATTCGGCGGGCTCGCGGAGAAGGGGCGTCGTCGTGATGGTTTACAGCTACATCTTCAATGGGTCGAAACCCCCATGAGGTACGGAGCTTCTCCCCGAGACCACTTGTGGACTCGTACACCCGTTCGCTATGGTGGGGTATGGGCCGCCGGAAGATGCCATCCAAGGCGATCTGGACCCGCATCTCCTACACCGCCGCCATTCACTGACTCGTACCCTCGAAGTAGGACAAGCATCTTTGCCATGTCC
>JAFLZI010000075.1 GCA_029785625.1 Nitrososphaerota archaeon
TCCTCTGCGTCGACAGGGACGACGACCTCGGGACCAAGGCCAAGGTGAAGTCTCCGGTGGTAGGCAGGGACGCGGCGCTCGCCGCGGCTTCCAAGCTCGCGCTGGCCGACCCAGAAGAAGCCGACGCGAATGCGATCTTCGCAGCCGTCAAGAAGTATGACGAGCTAGCGCGCGCGAAGACCCCTTGCGAAGTCGCCGTCGTTTGCGGAGACCCCAGCAGGGGGTTCGAAGCCGACAGGAGGCTAGGGAAGCAGGTTTCGTCCCTGCTCCAGGGGTCCGACTACTCCGGGGTGGTACTGGTCTCCGACGGGGGGGAGGACGAGCACGTCATGCCAGTCATACAGAGCATCAAGCCCATCGTCTCCGTCCAGAGGGTAGCGGTGAAACACAGCCAGACAGTCGAAGAGACCTACGAGGTCTTGGGAAGATACGTAAGGATGCTTGTTTACGACCCGCATTACTCGAAGTATGCTCTCGGGGTCCCTGGCCTCGTCCTCGTCCTGGCAGGGATACTGATAGTCGCGAACAGGGCGTTCGAAGCCGGCATCGCCAGCCTTCTCGTCATCGGCGGCGCGTTCCTGGTCCGGGGCTTCGGGATAGACAGGACCGTCACAGGGCTCCTCCACAGAGGGCCGACAGGGTTCCTCCGCTTCTTCTCGCTGGTAGCTGGCGTCATCGTCGCCATCGCAGGCCTGTTCACCGGATACGTGACGATGCCCGCCAGCATAGTCAACCTCGTTACCGTCCAGCCGAGTGAGATACTCGTGTACGGCGGTGTCCTTGCTGGATACTACCTCGGAGGGAGCCTGGACCTGGTGTGGGCCGGCATTGCCATCTACACTGCGGGTGCCCTCCTTTCTCATGTTGCCCGTGAGAGCGCCCGCTGGACCAGGGACGCATTCGTCCTTGTGATGCTCGGGATTCTCTACCTCCCGCTGCAGACCTTTTCCGTCTTCCTGGTGAGCGGGACGGCCAGGTCCACCTTCCTCCTAGTCTCCGCGGTCCTCATAGGGCTGGCAGCCATATTCGCCCTGACAAGCGTGATATATCCGCGGATGCGGACGCGGGGCACAGTCGAAACCGAGTAGCACATGTTAGAGTCAGCGCTGAGGTATCTGGGAGCCTACAAGGTCTATGAGGGGAGGCTCAAAGCCCAGGTCAAAGAGGAAGAGATCCCCGGCCACATCGGTATCATCCTTGACGGGAACAGGCGTTGGGCGCAGTTCCAAGGAGTCTCCCAGGGACTGGGTCATGAAGAGGGCGCGAACCGGGCGGAGGAGCTGCTTGACTGGTGCCACGAGCTCGGCATCAAGACGGTGACCCTCTACGTCCTCTCGACCGAGAACCTGGACCGGACCCCCGATGAGCTGAGGGAGCTCTTCGAGCTCATTGAAGCGAGGCTGAGGCGTCTGCTCAGCGACCCCCGAATAGTCAGGTACAGGGTCAACGTCAGGGCCATAGGACACCTGGACCTCCTCCCCGAGTCGATAGTCGACCTCCTTCAGGAGATAGAGAGGAAGACAGTGGACTACAGCGACCGCTACCTGAACATCGCGGTCGCCTACGGAGGGCGCGCGGAGATAACAGACGTGGTGAGGTCGGTGGCACAGGACGTGAAAGACGGGAAGCTGAGTCCCGGGTCGATAACTGAGGAGACGGTCTCGAAGAGGCTCTACACCGCCTATCTGCCGAACCAGGAACCGGACCTGATAATCAGGACGTCAGGGGAGGAGAGGATGAGCGGCTTCCTGCTCTGGCAGGGGGCGTACTCCGAACTGGTCTTCGTCGACGTCTTCTGGCCTGCGTTCCGATACATTGACCTCCTGAGGGCTGTCCGGACCTATCAGAAGCGCAGGCGAAGGCACGGGAAGTAAGGGAAAGATTATAGCCTGACTTCACGAGAGGGATTCTGGAATGAAGGTAACCCTGGGCACGTTCAAGGACAACGGCGACGACCTCGTCGCGTTCCTCGAACCAAGGGTCGGTGCCAAGCCGTCCCTTTCCGGAGGGATAATCGAAATCGAGGACGGGGGCCTCAGGGAAGGAGTGAAGCCACGTCATGTGAAGACGTACATCAAGCGGTTCCTCTACATGAAGGGGGCCAGGAAGAGGTACAGGGTCTTCGTGTCTGGTAAGGAGCTCACCATACAAGAAATAGTGGTGGGCGAGGAGGCCGAGGAAGAGAAGGAGAAGAAGGAACCCAAGAAGGAAGTGGAAAAAGAGAAGGAGGCAGCCGGCGAGAAGCAGGAAGAAGCCGAGGCCCCTGCTGAAGTGGAGGCGGAGGAACCCGCCAAGGAAGAGGCCGAAGAGCCGAAGGGGAAGCCGAAGAAAGCCGCGACAAAGAAGCCCCGGGCCGCTAAGAAGAAGAAGTCGGAAGCCTAGCTTCTTACCCTACCCTTCCTCACCCGTTTCAGCCTCTCTCGCCTGAGGAAAGCTCTCAGATAGTTCCTCGCGTCCCTCAGGTCCTTGAGCGCGAGCCGGAAGTCCCCAAGCGCGAAGCTGTCTGTCCCCTTCGACAGTCTCTTCAGAGCGAACTGGATGGCCTGCCTCTCGTCGGGGACGGCGTATCTCCCCAGGGGAATGAACCGGCCTGGGTTCTCCTCCTCGATTTCGAGCCTTATGAACGCGACGCTCTTCTCTATCCTGGCATAGGCGGCCCAGACCGACCTGACCTGCGCGGCGGTCGCCTCCCCCGACAGAGACTTCGCAGCCGATTCCAAGGCTGCCTTCGCTTCGCCGAGGTCCCTCGTGGTCTCGGTCCTCCATTCGCTCAAGCCACTGTCTTCGACTCCCACGGATAGGCCAAGGAGAGTGATGTTCGGCCTCCGATTATTTATAACCAAGACGGAGGCGGCGGCCCCGTTTGCCGAAAAAAGAAGAAGCAAGGATTGGCGGCGCTTGCTATGTGGGCCTCGATTCGATTCTAGACCTCGGAAGGCTGTCTTGTGCCCTCGAGAGGGCGCCCTTCCCTCTCTTCGCATTCAAACGGGGGAAGACAACGAGGATCGCGGCCCAAGCAGACCTGTTCATGGGGACCCCGATCTTCTACTACTTTGACAACGGCACGGTCGACGAGTTCTTGGCCTACAGGACCGCAGGTGACGGCGAAGAGGTCGTGTTCGTCAACTCGGCAGCGAACGCCTCTTACCTCTACGCCCCGATAATCAGGGTCCAGAAGATGGCGAAGCCGCTCGAAGAGAAGGACGAGTTCCAGGACAAGTTC
>JAFLZI010000076.1 GCA_029785625.1 Nitrososphaerota archaeon
GCCTTCGTCTACTGGCGCGAGCTGACCCCCATGTCTGAGCGCTTCAAGAACCAGTTCGGCACATACGGGATTGTCCCAAGGGAGGTCGCCGCCGAAGTTGGCGCAGTGAGGAGGAGGTACGCCGAGGAGCTCTCAAAGGGGACCGAATCAAAGTACCTAGACGAGCTGGTACGGACCTACCCGGTCTCCCGGGCGGTCCTCGAAGAGTCACTGAAGGAAGTGGCCGAGCAGTACGAGGCGAAGCTCCCCATACCTTCGGAGAGGCTAATCACCATCGAGAAGTGGGACAGGTTCCTGGTGATTCAGGCCGCCTTCGGTCATCGGGTGAACAGGCTGCTCGCCAGGGTCATCGGGCACATCGTCTCGGAGAGGATTGGGCAGTCGGTGGCGGTGCACCAGGACCCCTATCGGATAGTCATAGAAGCCGACGTTTCGCCCGCCACCGTGCTCTCCGTCATCGGGGAACTCCACAAGCTCGATCTGGGAGTGGCGACCGAAAAGGCGGTAGAGAGGAGCGGGATCTTCAAGCGGAGGCTGATTCATGCAGGGAAAAAATGCGGTGCCATAGCCAAGGATGCGGACTACGCCAGCGTCTCGATTTCGGGGATCATTGAGGCGCTCAGAGACACCCCCGTCTACGAAGAGGCGATGAGCGTAATCTTCCACGACGACTTCGACCTGGCCGGAGCGTCTGACGTGGTCGAAAAGATCCATGCCGGGGCCATCGACGTCAAGCCGGTGGAGTACGAAGCACTCACCCCCATAGCACGCATCGGAGTCGAAGAGATCAGCAGGAGAGGGGAGATCGTCTCGCCCGAGAGGCTCAGGGCCCTTCTCAAGCAGTCCACGAGGGCCAGGATAAACGAGACGTTCCTGGTGGCGGTCTGCACCAACTGCTGGAATTTCCTCGAACTCAGGAAGGTCGTCGACCTGGAGGGGCTCGACAGATGCCCCGCCTGCGGCAAGGCCGCCATCGGGCTCTCGACCGACTCCTACGAGAACGTCTTCTCCCTCGCGATGAAAGCGAGGAGCAGGTCGGACCTCCGCGGAAGCAAGCAGAAGCTGGTGGAGTCGCTCAGGAAGTCGTCCGAACTTAGGGCCGAGTACGGCCACGCCGTTGACATACTGGTCGCCGGGAGGGGCATCAGGCTGGCCGACGCCTCGGCCCTGGCCGCGAAGATGAGGAAGGAAGGGAGTGACGTGATCGAGCTGGCGATAGAGGGCGAGAGGGAAGCGCTCCGCAGGCGCTACTTCTTCGCGGCTTCCTGAGCGCGCGAAAGGATCAGGGTCATCAAGGTCTTCTCGTCGACTTCGGCCCGGGTCCTCCACCCTATGTGCAGCATCCCCTTGTCGTCCTGGTCGAGGTACCCCCTCTTGACGTACCTGTCCATGGAGTAGTCGACGCGCCACTTCGGGAACTTTTCGCGGAGGAACTGCTCGACCTCGCGCCGGGAGACGCGCCCTGACTTTGAGTTGACGAAGGCGATGCTGGCAGCGAGGACGGCAAGGTCGTCGATGCGTATCCCAGACGTCTCCGCTTCGCTGATCGTCGGCGGCTCTTTGAACCTCAGAAGGAACCGCGACGAGTCGTCGGTGCCGTCCGGCCCCTTTACCTCGAACACCTCGAGCCCCATCGGCGCCACGTCTTCAGAGAGGACTTCGATAATCTTGCGGTACTCGCGGCCCAGGTGCCTCCTCATCTCCCACCCCTTGACCCCCGGGTTCCGCCCGCGCTGAAGGACGAGCACCTGGAATGCCCTCCTCACCTTCCTCTCCAGCAGCGCCCTGTCTGCGGTCTCTGGCTCCATCAGCTGTCCCCCGTTATCGAGATGGCCACCGACTTCGGGGTCCCCTTTACCCTCTCAGCGAGCGCCTTCGTCCAGATCTTCCCGATGAGGGGCTCGGTCTTCAGCAGCGCCCTCCCCTCGCTTATGAGGAAGGCGAGCAGGTACGCCCTCCTGACCTTGGTCCCATAGCTTTCGCCCTCTATGAACTGGCGGTAGTCCAACCATTCGCCGTTTGACTTTTGAAGGAGTTCGTCGTAGAGGCGGGTCAGGCCGAGTTCGAACTCTTCCGCGGTGAAGACGCCGAGGCTGACCAGGTCTGAATAATCTACGACCCCAGGGACAATCCCGTATGTGCCGAACTGGTTCTTGAAGCGCTCAGACATGGGGGTCAGCTCGCGCCAGTAGACGAAGGCCCTCTCGAGCCCGCGGGAGGACAGCTGGTCCACCTGGGCGATCGGGTGCCAGCTCTTCACGAACGCCTCAGAAAGGGTCTCCTTGGGGAGTAGCTTCAGCTTCAGTTGGATGAGCAGCGGGTCTATGTAGAGGGCGCTGGCCCTCTGCTTAAGCCACTGGTCCTGGAGCTTCACTATCTGGGCGAGCTCGAGCATCGCTTCCGAGTCGACGAGCAGCTCGTCGAGGAACTTCAGCTCGGGGAGGCGCTGCTTCAGGAGCAGTATCTTCTCCCTGATGTCTACGTCGAAGGGGTTGGCGCTGCTCGTCTCCACGTCACGGCAGAGCTCTATCACCCTCAGATAGTCGTCGAGCTTCGTCTGTTCCACTCACTTCAGCTCCTTGACCTCTGACCCGCCGTGCACTGCCTGGACAGTTATGACGTGGGCGCTCTTGTCGAAGACGGTGAGGATGGAGGGGGTTATCACGATGTACTGTGACGCCTCCCTCTGCTTCATCTGAGAGAGTATCATCTTGAACATGGCCTCCCTGTTCTTGGGGTCCATGTGTATGTCGAACTCGTCGAGCGCCCTCAGGGGCGAGACGATCCTCGCCTGCAGCGACAGGAGGAACGCCATCAGCGCCACCGACCGTTCGCCTCCGCTCTGTGTGAACGGGTCGAGGGTGGAGGGCGCGCCGCCTCGGAACCCCACGTAGAGGTCGAACCCGGCATCCTCGATGGCGTCGGCCTGCTCGAGCTTGATGAACCCGCTGGCGTCGGCGGCCGAGAGCACCGCCTGGTAAGCCGGGTCCACCGCCTCTACGAGGTCCTCCATCGCCTTCTTCCAGACTTCTTTGCGCGACCCGAGCTCCACGAGCATCGACTTCTTGTTTTCCTGGAGTTTGGCAAGCTTGACCTTGAGCTCCTCGATGTTCCCGGAGTAGTCGTTGTAGATCTTCTCAGCGTCGTCCGGGACGTCCTGCATCTTCTGGATGTGGGCCGAGACCAGCTTCAGTTCCTCTGACAC
>JAFLZI010000077.1 GCA_029785625.1 Nitrososphaerota archaeon
TGGCCAAGGTTGACCGTGTGGGCCTGGTACACCGGCGAGCAGGAGTACTGCGTGGTCGAGCTTCCCGTGGGACAGTACGAAAGCTGGCCGAGGCTGGTCGTGGTCGTCTGCTGGCGGTACACCGGCGAGCAGGAGTAGTAGGTTCTCGTGTAGGAGTTCGGCGTCGGGCAGTACGACAGCTGGCCGAGCGACTCGCTCTGGTAGGTCGTCTGGGTGGTGTACACCGGGTAGCAGGTTATCCCGAGCTGGTAGGCGTAGGAGGGGCAGCTGGACGAGAAGCCCTCGTACTGGGTCGTGTAGTAGGTGGACACCGTGGCCGACGCGTAGGTCGTCACCGTCTCGGTCCTGTAGATGGGCACCAGGTAGGTGTACATGATGACCTTGGGGAAGGTGACCAGAGACAGTAGCTCGTTGCCGCATATGAAGAAGAGCGGGAAGTAGCAATAGTGCGCCCAGTACTGCACGCCGACATAGACAGTCTTGGTCGTCGTCAGGCTGCAGAGGCCGTCCTGGTAGTTGGTCCACCCGGAAGGGCAGGTGTAGGTGGTGTGGGCCACGGTCATGTACAGGTCGTAGCCTGAGGGGACCTGGGTAGTCACCGGGTAGTGCGCCGTGACGTCGTATCCCGACAGCACGCTCGACGTGGTAGTCTCGGTCACTGTGTAGCCGACCAGGGGGTCGGTGTTCTCAACGACGTTGTATCCAGTAAGCCTCTGGCCGGTCTCCTGGACCTGCTCCTGCTGGTAGGTGGTGACCTGCTTGGTCTGCTGCACCGTCTGGACCTGGGAGGTGATGTAGAGCCCCCTGCTGGTCACCAGGGTGACGCTTGACAGGCTAGGCAGGGCGCCCCCGGTTATCGATTCGGCCAGCGAGGTGATGTTGATTGTGGTGGCCTGCCCCGCAGAGACAGCGTAGTTGACCGGCGAAGAGATAGTCTGGCCGTTGCTCTCCTGCAGGAGCGCGTACACGATTGAGGTCTGGACCCCCGAGCTCTGCGCCAGTTGGATTGTCCCCCCTGTTGATGGGGTGGCCGAGAGCCCTGAGAGCTCCTGCTGCCTTGCCGCCATCGTGCTTTCAGCGCTGATCTGTTTGCTTGAGAAACCCGACTGCCCTGATGCGAGCGAGCCTACGCCCACGAGAGCGGAGGCCACGAGGGCGACGAAGAAGATGGATACGGGAAGGGAGGCGATGCCCTTCCTTCGATAGCAGGTGGTCTTCATTGCGCATGAAAGCGGGACCGGCTTTTAACGCGGGTCAGCTGGACAGCTGGAACTCGAAATCCTTCCCAATGCTGTCCATGATCTCCACATAGAACGAGGACGGGATACTGCTGAATGTGAGAGTCAGTTTCGCGAGCTTCTGGGTCTGTATCGTGCTGATGGCGCCCCCCGCGGAGGCGTCGGTGAGCGCGAAGCTCTGGGCGGCCTGCTGTGAGCCCGAGACGACGAGGAAGGCCTGTTGCGGGGGGCTGAGCGTTATCGGCTGGAGGCCATAGTTGTAGAGATAGAGGGTGACCGTGCTGCCCTGAACTTGGTAGCTCACCAGGCTCATCAGCTCCCCGGTGGCCTTCGCAGAGTCCTGGATTCCTTTCGCCACGCTCCCCCCGGACGAGTTCAGCCCGCTGACGTAGTAGGTGTAGAAGACGCCGAAGACCCCGACCGTTATGGAAAGAAGCAGGAGGGCAGCGACGACTTCGCTGACTCCGCGCCTACCGGAAGGAATGACCCGCATCTCTGACGAACAGAGCTTGGAGATAAAACGTCACGGAGATGCGACCACACTGAAGGCCTGGCTGTAGGTCGCGCCGTTGGTCAGGGTGCAATCGACCACCACCGCATAGGAGACCCCCACGGCCGCGGCGAGGTTTCCCAATACTGCCGTGTTCTGGGTAGCAGCGGAGTAGGGGCCTCCTGAAACGCCTCTGACGGCGACCGTTGCGGACCCTCCACCTGCTGATAGAGCCGAGGAGTATGTGATCTGGAGCTGGGATGAGCTCCCGGCGACAGAAATGACGAAAGATGTGAAGGGGATCCCGCCTGTGTTTGTGATCTGGGCGCTGACGACGGTGAATCCGGACGCCCCGACGCTTATCGTGACCTCGGGTGAGAGTCCTGCCTGAGGCCTCATGTAGGATGTCACTGCTACGTAGTATACGGCGGAGCCTGCTATCGCCAGGGAGATGGTGAGAATCGCACCGATGATGGCGCTAACCCCTCTTCTGCTCGAAGCCAAGTCGCATGGGGAAGCTGCTTCGGGCTAAAACAGGAGGTCCACTTTCAGTGATCCTCCCCCTTTGGGACAAGTCTGCGGCGACCGGGGGTATTATAGGCGGAAAGACTGCTTGATGAGTAGAACCTGAAGATGGCGGAAGAGGTGGGAAGGTACGACCCGGAGGCGGAGTTGATAGAAGTCAGCGTCAATCTGTTCCTCGCTTCTGCGGCTCTCGAAGAGGACCAGAAGGAGCATTACCTCGACTACCTTAGAAGGGCCCAGGCGCACCTTACCGCCCTGATCTTGGACGCCGAAGAGCACGCCGCAGTAGGCTAGCGGCTCAAGGGACGGACGGCTTCCCCACTTCCTCTGGCTTCGTGGTGAAGTACGAATACTCCATGTCGGTCAGTTTGTTGTAGAAGGGCACCCTCCCCTGCTCGGTGAAGAGGACCCCGAACCCCCTGTCCGCCCTCTCGATGAAGGCCCGCTCCTGGTCGCTGAGGCCGAAGATCTGCTGGGCGAGGTCCGACCCTCCTCCCTGCCCAGCCGCGTCCTGGTGAAGCAGGACCTTGGTTGCGCACGATTCGAAGACCGTCTTCCCCTGGCCGTTCATCAGGTCCTTCCCGTACTGGGTGGCCAAGACCAGAGCAATGTTGTAGTGCCTGCCGGTCCTCGCCATCTCAGAGACGATGTCCATGGCTTCAGAGAAGTAGAGTCTCCCCCTGTCGTCGGTGGCCAGAAAGGCCCAGGCCTCGTCGATCAGGAGGATCTTCTTCTGCGGAATGGGCAGGGACTTCAGGGCGGCCATAGCGAGCGCGCTGGCCAGCACCACGGCCGAACCCCTGAGCTCCTCGTCGTTGGGAAGGTCGTCCAGGACGAATATGGTCCTGCGGTAGGGCTGCTGGGGCTCTCCTTCGAACATGAAGCTGAGGGGCTTCAGGTTCCCGTTGAC
>JAFLZI010000078.1 GCA_029785625.1 Nitrososphaerota archaeon
CGGGTGGGTACAAGGTGTCCGGGATGGCAGCGAGGGCCACCCCCAGGGCCCTGCTGGTCCATGGTACCCTCCTCCTGAACACCGACCTTGACAGGCTCAACTTGCTCTGCATCCCGCCGCCGGGGTGCCCGCCGGTAGCAAACGTCAGCAGATGGGTGGGAGACGTCAGGGCAAGGAGCCTCGTCGACGCGACCGTCCAGGTCCTGAAGGACTCCGGGATGAAGGTCCGCCTGCGAACGCCTTCGGTCGCATGAGCGACGCTGCGGTCAGCGTCGCGCGTCGCCTTTTAGCCCGCCGGCCGGTACCGGGCGGACATGACGACGTCTGGATACCGCGCCGCGGGCATGGCGAGCTTCTTCGCGCCCCGGAGCATAGCCGTAGCGGGGGTCTCGTCAGACCCCGGGAAGATGGGGTCGATAATATTCGCCAATCTCCTCGAGAACCGTCAGAGGGGAGTCCTTGGGGCGAGCGTCTACGCCCTCAATCCGACGCATGGTTCTGTGATGGGCCAACGGGCATACGCGTCGGTCGGCTCCCTCCCTGAGGTCCCCGAACTGCTTGTGGTAGCCGTCCCCGGGCCGCAGGCTCTGGGGGTGATAGAGTCGGCTGCCAAGGCCGGCGTGAAGGCTGCCATCGTCGTGACGAGCGGCTACGCCGAAGCCGGCAGGGCGGACGCTGAAGCCAGGATGGCGGAGATCTCCGCCGAGAGCGGGATGAGGATCCTCGGCCCCAACACCATAGGGTTGGTCGACATGGCGTCAGGGGTAGATACCCTCTTCCTGCGTCCAACGAAGACCCTCCCCGACGGCACCCAGGTCGCGTCGCTCCTGAAACCGCTGCGCGGCGGGATAGCGATCGTCAGCCAGAGCGGACACTTGGGTCAGGCGCTCATAGAAGAGCTAACCGCCGGAGGGGTGGGGATAAGGGCCCTGGTGGGGACAGGGAACCAGGCAGACGTCTCGGCGGAGGACGTGATGGAGTACTTTGCAGACGACCCGGAAACGAAGGTGATCGTCCTATACCTGGAAGGGGTGCGCGACGGGAGGAAGTTCCTGAGCGCAGCCCGCAGAGCGTCCAGGTCAAAACCTGTGGTGGTGTTCAAGGCGGGGAAGACGCCGGGCGGAGCCAGGGCGGCGCTGACCCACACGGCGTCTCTCGTCGGGGATTATGACGTATACAGCGCCGCGTTCCGGCAGG
Organism: Nitrososphaerota archaeon; assembly: GCA_029785625.1. Next base: position 1,198 of record JAFLZI010000078.1, read on the forward strand.
CAGGGATCGTCGAGGCGGTGAGCTTTCAGGAGCTTGCCGACTTGGCAGTGGCGCTCCTGATGCTCCCGAAGCCAGCGGGCGGGAGGCTTGCGGTGGTCACCAACGCGGGAGGGGTCGGCACCATCGCGATCGACGAAGCACAAGAGGCAGGCCTGAAGACAGACCCGCTGGGAAAGGGGGCGGCCGACCGCATCCGCTCCGAGTTCAAGGGGTCCGGTTTCGTATACAACGCGTCCCTCGGGAACCCCGTCGACCTCACGGCGTCTGTGAGCACCGAAGAACTCGCCAGGGTTGTAGAAGAGGTCGTCTCGTCAGAAGGATACGACGTGGGCCTCGTCCTCCCTACCCATCAGGCCCCAGGCATCGACCCCGACGTGGCAAGCAGGCTGATCCCCGCCATCAGGGGGACCGGGAAGCCTGTGTGCGTGTGCGTCGTGGGGAGGTCGGAGCTCGCCTCCCGCATCCACCTGGAGTTCATGAAGGCTGGCATCCCCAGTTTCCCGACCCCGGAGAGGGCGGTCCGAGCCCTCGCGGCGGCTTTGAAATACGCGCAGATGCAGAAAGAGAGGAGTTCTCTGGCGATGGCGGCGCCGGCTAAGCGGAAGGCGAGAGAGACGGACATGCCCTTCACTCGAGAGGGGCTGGCGAGCCTGCTGGCCAGTCATGGCATAGCGGAACCCCGTTCCATGATGATCAAGACGCAGGCCGATCTCGTGGAACTGAAGAAGTGGCGGTTCCCCGTCGCCTGCAAACTGCTGTCGCCCGACCTCCCTCACAAGGCAGACGTCGGCGGGGTGGTCCTGGGGGTGCGGTCCCCTGAAGAGGCCGGAGCTTCCCTCGCCCGGTTCCAGAGCCTAGCCAGGAAAAGGAAGATACGGTTCGGAGGCATGCTGGTACAGGAGATGGTGGAGGACGCCTTGGAACTGATCATGGGGTGCACGCGGGACCCTACCTTCGGGCCGGTGGTGGCGATGGGGCTCGGAGGGACCTACACTGAGCTCTTGCGGGTCCTTTCGTTGGCCGTGGCGCCCGTGACCCCCGCCTGGGCGAAGTCTATGATAAGCAGGGGCAGCCTAGGGGCCCTATTGAAGGGATACCGAGGAGGTCCGAGGGCCTCCATGACACACCTGGCCAAGACAGTTTCCAAGTTCTCACAGATACTCCTGGAGCACCCCGAGGTCCAGGAGATCGAGGTGAACCCGCTCATGGCGAAGGGAAGAGAGCTGATTTCGGTAGACGCCAGGGCGGCCCGAAGCGCCTAACGACCCTGCAGGTCCGAGAGCTTCGCGGCAGCGAGGGGGATGGTCATCTCATCCTTGGTGAGCCCGCCGTGGTGCCCCTTGAGGTCGGGGAGGGCTCCCTTCTTGTACCTGTAGAAGACGGTCTTGTTCCCGTGGGGCAAGACCATTAGGTTCCCCACCCGCCTCAGGAACCTCCCGCTCGGCCTGTTGATGCCGAAAAGCCCCTCCTTTATCCCGTCGGCGGTCTTCATGACCGTGGCCACGCCGTCCAGCTTTTCCCGCATGTACCTCTCCGTCTCCTCCAGCCTGCTTTCATCCACCAGATAGTAAGTGTCCCTGGCGTTCCCCCATGGAGGGATCATGTCTCCGCGGGGATTTCTTTGCAGGCTCCTCGTCAGCTTGGCGAACCGGTTCACATACACCGTCTTCTCCGGCTCGATGGTGAGCTGTCCGTGGTCCGCGGTCAGTAGGATCAGGGTCCTTCTTGCGGCCTCCCTGTCCACCTTGTCAAGGAACCCCTCCTGCATGGCGTGTGACAGAAGTGACGTCTCGACGAGGGATTCGTCCGTCCCCTGGCCGTAAGTGTGCTCGATGTGGTCGATGTTGCTCCAATAGACATAGGCGAAGTTCTTCCCATTCGCCCCTTCGACGAAACGCCTCAGGGACACGCTGAGGTCTGACGCGCTCGA
>JAFLZI010000079.1 GCA_029785625.1 Nitrososphaerota archaeon
CGTCAGGGCCGCGAAGTCCCTCGGCTTGCACGCTTACCGCTCAGTGCGTCCTGAAGACACTGCGAACCTGCTGAGGTCCCTCGTGGACGCAGGGAACGGGGGCCGTCAGGCAGCGCTCCGCGCGGTCCTCCGCACTACGCCTCCAGATGCCCCCTCGGGGCAACCTGGACAGGCTGGTCCGCGCAAGGTAAGGGGGTTCCGGGCTGACCGAGTGAAACCGCTTAAATTGGATTCAGATGCAGCGCGGGTCGTAGCTTGAAGGGGATCTCCTGGAGGAAGGAGTGAAGGGCCAGCCCTTCCACCGGCGCAAGGTCAGGGTTCAGGAAACCCCGGCGTTGAACTTCGACGAGCTGAAGGCGAGGACCGTCAACGCCCTGGAAAAGCTCGGGGGGCAGAGGTTCTCCGCCGAGCCCGGCGGATATTCACTCGAGAACTGGGTCAGGGGGGTGAACGTCCTTCTCGACGAGTTCGAAGAGAAGGCCGGGACCGCGAGGCTTTCGCCGGAGTATCTGACGAAGCGCCGTGAGCTGAACGCCGCCCTGTCAAAGCCGGTCGTAGTCGCGTCGATAGATGACAGCATCTCCGGGCTCAGGTCGGGGATGGCTGCCGTCGAGGGGCGGATCGAAGCCGAGAGGACCAAGAGGGCTTCAAGGGTCGCAGAACTGAAAACTGAAGAGGCGCAATGCTCAAGCGAACTGGAGGAGGAGAGGAGGCGCGTCGCGGGCGAGGCTCCGTCCCCGGTCAAAGGCTCGTTCTTCAGTCGCCTCCTGGGGAGGTCCGAGACGCCCGCAAAAGTCTCTGAAAACAGAATCAGGGAGCTTGGCGCAAAGCTGGCCGCCATTTCCGAAGAGGTTGCCGAGCAGAAGAAGCAGCTGAAGCTGGTCGACCTTCGTACCCCCGGGTCGCCGTTTGTCGAGGACTGGGACCAGCTCGACTCGATGCAGGCCAGGCTGAAGGAGCTGGAGACGGAGAGGCTCGAGAGGGCCCAATTGGTCGCAGAGAGGGCGGAGATGATGGGGTCGATGGCAGAGGCCCTCTCAAGGATGGAATAGCCGCGCCCCGGGCGCGGCCGGGGACCTGAACGACGGGGTTTCTGCTGGCTGCAGACCCAACGGCTGGCGTCTTCCCACGCGGGCCGACGGACCATCAACTCGAAGGGTTGTTAACAAACGCTAAGAGCCTGGAGCCTTCGAGGCGCCCACGGCTTGGCAGGAGAAACGGCGCCCCTCTGGGTAAGGAACGGCCCCGACTTCCCCTATGACCTCTGCTTTGACTTCGAGAAGAGCCGGGTGCTGGTCCTCAGCGCCGGGAGCCTTGCCCGTGGCTACGGCTACCTGGGCTCCTTCCTCGGGGGATGGAAGCGGGCGTTGAAGGGGCAGTACGAACTCTTGCAAGGGCTCACCATAGAGGAGAGGCTCTCGGCGGACAAAGGGCACCTCGTCATCCCATTCAGCAGCGTCGTCAAGGTCACACTGACCAAGCCGTGGGGAAGGGCGCCGGTCCTCATCCTGGCGACAGCGCTGGAGGGAGAGCCGAGGCAAGTTTCCGACGGAGACCGGTACGTGATGAGACGCGAGTTCAGCCTGTCGGGCAACCGGAAGCTGCAGAGCCAGCAGGTCAGCGAGATCAGGGGGACGCTCCCCCACTCCGACCTCGGTACGAGGTTCGAAGACAGGATCGGGTGAGCTTGCCACCTCTGCCCCGAGGCGACCTTCGGGGGCCCTGCCAGGAGTCAGGATATAGAGCTGCGGCGGCAATGTGATTGCCGCTCCGCACCACGGTCCAAAGCCTCTTTGGGAGGCTGTCCGCACGTCGTGAGATGGCGTCCTATCGCAAGCGGATGGAAGCGAAAGAGCGGCTGAAGGACACGAAGGGGCACAACCACCCGGCCGACCAGAAATGCGGCCCGCACTGCCCCAGAAACGAGAAGTACAAGGGCCCGGAGAAGAAGCCGAACATACTTTACAGGAACAGGAGATAGCAGGGCCAAAAACACGGCGAGGTTCGGTCGGCCATCGCGCGTCGCGTCCTCAGCGCTCCGGGTCCGGAGCCGGCCTGGGAACTTGGAGCGCATGCGTCGGGGAAAGTGCGGGGGGCCGGACTAGAGCTAAATTTACGAGCACCCGAGAGCAACTTCGATTCAGGTCCGAGCCCCGAAGGCCTAACCTGGAGGGTCCGAAGAGTGGATTCCAAGGAACTTTCAGGAGGGTGTCTCGGCGGCCGCGGGCTCAAACGGGATGACTGGGATGGCGTTACCTTGAAATTTCTTCATTCAACACCTGGTAGGCTCTGGGCCCGAGCCGTTCCTGCAAGACCAATACGACATCATCGTAGCTCAAGAACGCGTCGAGGACGCCCACTCCATTCCGGTAAAGCAATTCCGTGATGAAGGATGCGATTCCAGGGAGTTTCTTGGTGGAGATGGACAGCTGAATCGTGATCTTGGCCAAATCCCTAACAACCGTAGTCTTGTGGTTCTCTCCCAGTGCCTCCTCAAGAAGTTGCGCGTCTGCTTCCTCGGCGATCAGCTTGACGGAGTTGGACAACTGGAAGATGTACGGAATCGCGTTGAACCTTTCCTCCAGCTTCAGGAAGTCTTGCAATATCTGACGATGCTGAGCAGACTTCGCTTCGACTCTCACTTCGACCATCCGTCCGGCGAGATCCAGCTTGGATCCCTTCAGGCTAGCAGACATTTCTTCAATCCTTCCTTCACCCAGCCCGTCCGAGAACCTCTTGATTGCGACCACAATGGTTGCCGCTTTGGCCTTCCTCCCCGTCAACTCCTCCACCTCTGGCGCGATCCTGGACGCGAGCCGGTGATAATTGACTATTTTGAGTTTCAAGGATTCGAGAACGATGTAATTCCTTGAGATGACCGTTGAGACGGCTTCACTTACCGGAACACCACTTACTTTGGATGGCTGCGCTGGAACTCTACCCACAGAGTCTACGACTACGAGCGAGGTGTAATAAATGTACCATCAT
>JAFLZI010000007.1:0-9894 GCA_029785625.1 Nitrososphaerota archaeon
ACCCTCTTCGACCTGGTCAGGAACGCCCTCAGGCAGAGGCCGGACGTCATCATAGTGGGGGAGATCAGGGGGAAGGAGGCGTTCACCCTCTTCCAGGCGATCTCGACGGGCCACGGGGGGATGGGGACCATCCACGCCGACTCCGTGGAGGCTGTCTTCAACAGGCTCACCACCGAACCCATGAGCCTCCCCCGGAGCCTTGTGGGGACCAGCCTCGACTGCATAGTCCTCCAGCTCAAGCTCAGGATAGGGGACAGGTCCGTGAGACGCATCGTGAGCGTCAACGAGATACTCGGCTACGACAGCAGGACCAACGAGATGGTGATGAACGAGGTCTACAGGTGGGACCCCGTCACCGACAGGCTCCTCGGGACCGGGCGGAGCAGGCTGGTCGACAAGATAAACCAGAGGTACGGGCTCAGGCCCGAAGAGGTCAGGCGGGACTTGGACTCCAGGAAGGTCTTCCTGGAGTGGCTCGCCGGGAAGAACTACCGCTCCTACAAGGAGGTCAGCAGCTACGTCCAGGAGTTCTACGGGAACCCCTACGCCATGGCCAGCAGGGCGAGGACCGAGCTCGAGGCGATGGCTTGACCGTCAGAGAGCAGCCGAAGCTCGGGTTCTGGGGGGCGTCCTACGTCCTCTACTCCCCCTATGCCAGGCGCTTCGAGGGCCTCTTCAAGGACGTCCGCGGGGACCTGGCGCGGAGCGGGCTCATGGTCACCTTCCACGCCTACGTCGCCGGGGCCCTCTTCGCGTCGACCGTCGCCGGCGTGGCGGGCGCCCTGGTGGGGTTCACCGCGGCCTTCTACGGAGGCCTCCCGCTGGGCTTCATGCTCCTCCTGCCGGCCGGGTCCGGGGCCCTGGCCTTCGCCGGGTGCCTGACCGCCTTCTACCTCCTCCCGAGCACCAGGGCGAGCTCCAGGGGGCGGAGGCTCGACGCCGAGCTCCCCTACGCCGTCGGCCACATGTCGGTCCTCGCCACGGCCTCGGTCACCCCTGAGAGGATATTCGACGTTCTCGCCAGGGAAGAAGAAGGCGGGGTGATCGCCCGGGAGTCCAGGATGATGGTGAGGGACATGGCCACCATGGGGATGGACCTGACCCAGGCCGTGGAGGCCGAGATCAGGCGCTCCCCCTCCGACAGGTTCAGCGAGTTCCTGGACGGGTTCAGGGCCGCTTCGGTGACCGGGGGGGACCTCACGTCGTACCTGGGCAGGTCCGCCTCCGCCTTGATGCTCGACAGGAGGCTCCAGGCCAAGACCGTGGGGGAGAACGTGGGGATGGTGGCGGAGATATACACCATCGTCCTGGTCGTGGCCCCGCTCCTGCTTCTGATCATGTTCTCGGTGATGGGGGCCATAGTGGGCTCCCTGGCGGGGCTGAGCGTCCTCGCCCTCATGTATCTCGTGGGGTACCTCTTCGTCCCGGTGGGGGGGCTGGTGAGCCTCATCCTGGCCGACCAGACCGTCAGGAAGGAGGTCGAGTAGGCTTGGGGGTCCTGGAGCTGCACGCGAGGCGGAGGACGATCTACCTGTGGGCCACGGCGGGGGCTGGGGCGGCCATGGCTGTCCTGGCGGCCCTCAACCTGGTCCTAGGGGTCGGCCTGCCCTTCCCCCTCCCGTCGACCCTGCTCCTGGTCGGGGTCGGGTTCATGGCGGTCCCCGGCGGCGTGGACTGGGCCTTCGACCGCTGGAGGGGGAAGATCGACGACGCCCTGCCGACCTTCCTCTCCGACGTCACCAGCAACGCCAAGTCGGGGTTCAGCCTGACGCGCTCCCTGGAGATGGCCGCCGACAACGACTACGGGCCGCTGACGAAGGAGCTGGTCCGGATGCGGACCCAGCTCTCCTGGGGCATCCCGTTCGAGGACGTCATCCGCCTGGAGATGAGGCGGCTCGACTCCAGGGTGGCGAAGCGGACCTTCGGGATCGTCTTGGAGGCGGACAGGTCCGGGGGGAAGGTCGAACAGATGCTTGAAGCGATACAGAGGCACACCATGGAGCTCCACCAGATAGAAAAGGAGGTAAGGAACTCGCTCAGGCCGTTCACCCTGACTACGTATATCGCAGTGTTCATATTCCTCGGGATAGCCATCGTCATGATAGACACCTTCTTCGCCGGGCTCATCAGCACCCAGAGCTCCGCCGCCGGGGCCGCCGTCGCCTTCGCGGGGCTCCAGGGGATCAGCCTGTCGTCCATCAAGAGCGCCTTCTTCCAGATTGCCCTGGTCGAGGCTGTGATAGGGGGGCTCGGGGCCGGGAAGCTGGGCGAGGCGTCCTTCGCCGCGGGGATCAAGCACATAGTCATACTCGTGATCGCGACGGTGCTGGCGTTCCAGCTGTTCGTAGGGTGAAGAGATTGCAAGCACCAGCCCCAAGGATAGAAGCGACGCGGCTTTACAGCGACCCCAACACCAGGGAACTCCTGCGGCGGATGCTCACCGAGAACGTCCTCCTGGAGCCGTCCATAGGGGCGGACGGGAAGGCCCGCTACCCCCTAGCCGAGGGGGTCCTGGGGCTGGAGGTGGACGTGAAGGGGTGGATAGTGGAGATGGTGGAGCACGCGGTCCTCCGGAAGGCGTCGAGCAGGCAGGTGGTCATGTGCTCCGTCCACCTGAGGGCGGACCCCCTGGTGATGGTGGAGTGCGTGAAGTGCAGGGCGAAGAACTCAGTGAAGCGGTCCCTGGTGGAGCACACCTACTGCGGCTACATCGGAGACGACTCTCGCTTCGACAAGGGGGGGAACCTCCAGTGCCCCAACTGCGGGAGGCCGATACGGGCCCAGAACGAGCTCAGGGTCTCCGGGGTGTGGTACGAGTGCCAGAACTGCCTCTCGAAGACGAGCACCCCGAGGCTGGTCTTCCTCTGCAAGGAGGGGAACCACGAGTTCAACACGGCGGACCTCGCGCTGGTCGCCATAGACACCTACTCCGTCAACGAGAAGGCCCTGGTGGAGCTCAGGAACACGCTCCTCCTCGACCCAGAGCTGGCGGCCATGCTGACAGCCATGGGCTACGAGGTGTCGGCCCCGGCCAAGGTGCAGGGGCAGTCGGGGTCCGTCCACTCTCTGGACGTCTACGCCAAGAAAGACGGCGAGACGGTGGCGCTCCAGGTGGCCGTGGACACGAAGCCGGTGGACCCCAGCGCTGTGATAGCGTTCTTCGCGAAGACCTTCGACATCAAGCCAGACCGGGCTGTCCTCGTGACCATCCCGGCCGCGTCCGAGGACGCGAAGCGCCTGGAGGCGGGCTACGGGGTCTCGTTGGTCGAGGACTTCGACGGCTCAGGGGTGGTGAGGAAGGTGAAGGAGATCCTCGAAGCCGCCGCAGCTCCAGGCTAGGCGTGGGCGCCCAGGAAGGACAGCAGGGCCTCGTTGAACGCCCCCGGCTGCGAGATGTTGACCAGGTGGTCTGCCCCGCGGATCAGTATCCTCGACGACCTCGGTATCTTCTGGTGGATCCTCTCGGCGCAGGTGATCTGACCGGGAAAGTCGTTGTCCCCCCAGACCAGCAGGGTGGGGGCGCGTATCTCGCCGAGCATCTTGAAGGCCGGCTGGCTCCTGGGGGCCCTCAACTCCGAGAAGGGCTCGGTGAAGACTCGGTAGTTGTCCTTGGCCATGGACGCCACCTTCTGCCTGGCGGCCCCCAGGGACTGGCCCATTATCGACAGGTGGATGTCTATGGCCTCGTCCACCCTCCCCTGCTTGATGGCCTCCTCCCAGCGTCCCCAGTCCTTGTCACTGGCGCGGGCCATGTGCTCCTCCTGCTCGGACCCGTACTCGTACCCGTCCACGGTGGGGGCCACCAGGACCATCCCGCTGACCCGCTGCGGGTATGCCAAGGCGAAGTCGATGGCGACGCTCCCGCCGTTCGAGAGGCCGACGGGTATGGCCGTCTTCACCCCGACGTGGTCGAGGAGGTCCCTGAGGTCCGCGGCGTCGTCGTAGGGCCCCCTGGGCCTGTCTGAAAGCCCCGACCCTCTCAGGTCGTACCTGACGACCCTGAACCCCTCCGTGGGGAGCAGCTCGAACTGCTCGTCCCACATCCTCCTGTCGAGGAACCCGGCATGAATCAGGACCACCGCTGGCTCCTTGTCCGCACCCGCCGCTTCGTAGTAGAGCCTCCCGCCGCTAACCTGGGCGTAGGCCCCGGAGGCCGTCACGTCCCCTTCCCGTGCGCCCAGCGCTTGGAAAAGCGTTGTGGTCTCCCGCCAGGAGGGGAGGAGCCCCGGGGAGATTCTCCTTTGGCTGCACCCGCGGATGTTACACTTCCTTAAGACGGCTCCGCCCGCGTCGCGTCGAAGGTGATACCGTGGCCGGCGAGGATGGCCTTCAGGTCCTCGGTTCTGGAGGCGCGCTGAGATGAAGGTCTCGAGGAGGAGGGGGCTCTCCCCCATAATCGCCGAGCTGATACTTGTGGCCATCACGGTGGTGATAGGGACCACGGTGTTCTACGTCGGGAGCGCGGCCGTGGGCGGCTACGCCAACGGGTTCTCGCTCCTCTTCGGCAAGAGCGCCAACGCCGCCCAGGAGATCTACGTGGTGGAGTACGCCCAGTTCGGGACCGGGAGCGTCAACATCACCGTCAGGAACGTGGGCTACGTGGTGGTCCAGCTCACGTCGGTCGACCTGTTCAACCAGACGGCCGTGGGGGCGGGGTATCCGACCTCGGGTATCTTCACCAACACCACCAGCCCGGCCATGGTGAGGCTCCCGTCCACCGCGCGCCCGTACTGCTACTGGTCGCAGCAGATGCTGGTGATACCTGTGGGGACCTTCTGCAACGTCAGCGTGGCCTTCAGGGCGCACACCGGGGCCGCATACAACGTGGTGGTGAGCACGGACAGGGGGAACAGGCTTGTCGTCCAAGAGATCGCATAGGCCCGCCAGGAGGAGGGGGCTCTCCGAGATGATCGGGGCCCTGTTCATCCTCGTCCTGCTTGTGGTCTCGTTCGGCTTCACGCTGGTGATGTTCAACTCCTTCACCGCCTACCAGAGCGCAGTGAACACCAGGGCGCAATACAACGCCCAGCTCCCCAGGGAGCAGCTGGGGGTCAGCAGGGTGGTCTTCGGGGCGTCGGAGGCGTACAGCCCGAACCCCGGCTTCCTCGGGAGCTTGACCTCCACGGGCTCGGCCGAGTTCTTCCCCGTATCCAACATGAACTTCACGTCTAGCTCGGCGGGGTGGACCTTCACCAGGGTCTACCTGCAGTCTGGGGTGTACGGGATGAGCGGGAACTTCGACCCCGTCACCGGGACAGGCTCCCCGTCGGGGCCTGGCTCCATCTTCACAGACTTCGCCTACAACCCTGGTTCGCACAACACGGTGGAGGCCATCGGGAACTGGACCGCCCAGTTCACCCTCTCGGCCGGGCAGGTCTCGTCTCTGAGCTCCGGCCAGGGTGTTATCGAGTTCTCGCTGGGGCAGTTCCTGGCCATCGACAACCAGGGGTCGAGCTCCTCCCCCCCGACGATCTCCGTCTACCTCCAGGACGCGAACACGGGGAAGACGGTGACCGTGGTGGCCCCGACCCCGGCGACGACCGTCTGGTCGGAGACATACGGCATACCCTTCCCGGCGGGGGCCTTCTCCAGCTCCCTGGCCGCCCAGGAGAGCTTCTTCACCGGGAGCTCGGGGACCTACAACTTCATACTCGAGGCGGACGAGACGCTGAAGGGGCAGAGCAGCACCCTGTCCGAGGTGAGGGTGAACTTCGACGACAGCGGGGTCGAGCTCGTGCTTGGAAACTACTACTCGTCCACCGTCTGCCCCACCTTCACCGTCAAGCAGAACCCGCTGTCCATCCAGGACCTGACCATGAGCGTCACCTCCTCCTACACGGCCCCCGTCACCCAGACCGTCTACCTGTGGGACTTCTCCCAGGGGACATTCACCCAGGTGGACCTGGCGTCCGTGGGCTCCACAGCCACGACCAGGTTCATCGACCTCGGAGGGCTCGTGGGGGGCGCGAGCGAGGTCCAGCGGTTCCTGCAGACGGCTACGGCGAGCGTCAGCCCGCCTGGTTGCCCCAACGACCCGATATCCACGACCCCGGGGTACGCCATAATGAAGATCTACGCGGTGGCAGGCGCGAGCTTCACCGGGGACCTGAGCGCTGACGTGCTCACCGCCTACTATACAGACACGAGCCACATGTCCTTCGCCCTAGTCAACGACGGGACTTCGACGATACACCTGGTGAGCCTCTGGGTCGTCGGCTCCTCGGGCCCGACGCACTATGCGTCGACGCTCCCTGCCCCTTACAACTTCTCCGAGTGGGTCCCAGCAGGGGGGAGCGTGTCTGTAGCGGTCGCGTACGACTGGACCCCGGGGGAGTACACGATCGAGCTCGTCTCTGCGCTTGGGAACGTGTTCTCGGTGACCGCCACTGCCTCGTGAGTGTAGAATTTCTTCACCGGCCTTAAGTACGGTGGGGGGCCCGTTCTCCCGATGAACGTCTCGCAGAAGAAGGGCGTCTCGCCCATAATCGCGACCCTGCTGCTCATCGCGATCACAGTGGCTGCGGGGGTCATCGTATACGTGTTCGTGACAGGGCTCTCCGGGACCCTGACGAAGTCGGGAGGGAACCAGGTGACGGAGCAGGTCTCTCTTGACTCGTACAACTTCCAGTCTACCAACTACCTCACCATGTACCTGAGGAACACCGGCACCAGCACGATAGAAGTGTCTGCGGTGTACTTCAATGGCGCTCAGGCCGTATTCCAGGGGACCTGCGGGACGAGCTCGGCAACGATTACGGGTCCAACGACGGTTGGTACGATAACTGTCGCTTCTGGCGCAACCTCCACAATCACAGCTTCCACAGCGGCGGAATCCCCGCAGAACACCTGCCAGTTGAACGTCTACAACATCTCTGGCGCTGACGCAGGGACGTCTTACCAGATAAGGGTCGTCACAGCAGACGGTGGCATATTCCCGTTCAACGTGGTCGCTGGGAGCACTGGGTAGATGTGAAGGTCCCGCAGCGCAGGCGCGCAGTCAGCCCTATAATAGCGACCCTGCTCCTCATCGCGATCTCGGTCGCCGCGGGGGTCCTGGTCTACGTCTTCACCAGCGGCATCGTAGGGACGCTGACCAACTCCCACGTCAACCAGCTCACGGAGCAGATAAGCCTCGACGCCTACAACTTCCAGAGCTCGCCGCCGAACTACCTCACCATGTACCTGAGGAACACGGGGACAGGGGCGGTCACAATCTCCGCGGTGTACTTCGACGGGGCCCTGGCGAACTGGTACGGGACATGCGGAGTCACGGCAGCCACAACTACTGTTACGAGCGGCACCGCCACGGCGACCTTACTGTCCACCACTGGCTCCACCGCTGCGGAGTCAGCGCAGGGCACCTGCCAGCTGAACATATACGGCATCACCGCCTCTGCCGGGACCTCCTACCAGGTCACCATAGCCACCGTCGACGGCGGGAAGTTCATCTACAGCGTGGTCGCCGGGCAGACCGGGTAAGGGCCCCGTCGCCCACCGGGTGCGCCCATCCATGACAGACCAACCCCGACTGGCTCCCAGGTCCCTCGGCATCACGGCCCCTGAAGGGTCTGACGTCTACGAGCTCTACATGAAGGTGAAGTCGAGGCCCTCAGTCCTGGGGAGTGTGTCCAGCCTCGTCGGCTCCAAGGGGATCGACATACTCTGGATGGCCGGCCAGGCGTCCGACGACAAGCAGACCGCCGACTTCTTCTTCTTCGCCGAGATGGGCTCTTCCACCGCCTCTCCCTCCGAGGTGGTCGAAGAGCTGCGGAAACAGGACTTCGTCCTGGAGGCGAGGTCCCGCAGGCTGGACAGGGTCTATTTCGAGACCTTCGCCTTCCCCCTCACGAGCGGCGGGCACCGCAGGGTCATGGTCCTCGACGGGAGGGGGTGGGCCGCCCTGGTGAAGTCGCTCCACCGGAGGTTCGGGAGCGCCGCCACGGCCATACTGCACGACCAAGGGGTCTCCTTCGGAGCCGAGCTGGTCGAAAGGATGAGCGGGAGGTTCCGCCCTGGTCCTGACGCCGAACTTCTTGTTGACAACATCAAGGCGCTCTTCAAGGCGAGCGGTCTTGGCATCCTCGAAATCGGGGCGAAGAGAGGCAAGCTCAGCGCCTCCATAGCGGACCATGTCGTGTCTCTGGGCGGGGACGAGTCCCTGGCCGACGATTTCCTGGTGGGGGTGGTCAGAGGCGCCCTGGAGGGTGCCTACGGACGGGAGCTAAGGGTGGACAACCTGTCCCACGTCGACGGGACAATGACATTCGACCTGGTCGGCGCCTGAGCGCACGAGAGCTGGCCGACGCGGGGCCACCTTCGCAGGCATCTCCGCGGGGCTCTCCGAAGGGAACGCCCTGTCCGCCCCAGGCGTAGGCTCCTCGCCTGCGCCCTGGGCACTCCTGAAGGCGTTCTTCGCCGCAGCCACCATGGGGGCCGCCCTCTTTCTCTCTCGCATGCGGCTCAGGCGTCCGCTGGTGTGGGGGACGCTCGCGGCGGCTCTGCTGCCGGCGGCCACTCTGAAGCTCATCCCCGTAGGCGCGTTTCCCCCTGGCAGGCGTAGTCGCGTTCTGGAGGGTGAAAATGTTGACGCCCGAACAATCGATCATGGCGAGGCGTCTAGGACTGACGACTGTTTCGCTGGGCGGTAGGGGCGACAAGGACAAGACCGTCCGTGCAGTAGAAGAGCCGGAAGATTCACTCTGCGGTTATCACGAACTCGCAGCATGGGTCCCCGCGGGCGATGCACTTCTCTTCGGCGCATCTTGCCTTGATCCCAAGCAGTACCTCGGCCACCCCGGTGATGTGCCCCTTGAGGAACTCGCTGTACGGCTTCCGGGTCCTCTTCCCCTCGCACTCCATGTTCTCCTCCACCCTCAACCTCGCCTTCAGGGGGCCGAGCTCCAGCTCCTGCACGGTTGTCCTCCCCCACCCCAGCGCGGTGTAGAGCGATGTCAGCTCCCCCATGTGCGCCACCGCCGTGTCCTTCCCGAGTATCCTGACCAGAGCCTCGGCGTCCCCGCGACCGGCGGCGAGCCCCTGGCCGTACACGATGGCGTCCCCTCCGCTCCCGTAGGCCTCCCTCACCGTACTCAGCATGCCCGCGAATTGCTCGGACCTCATTATCATCACCCTGTCCCCGGTCCCCATGGTCACGGGGAACGTCTCCTCAACGAACATCCCCCCTTCTATGGTCTTTGCCCGGCTCCCCAGGACCAAGGGGGAAGAGTCCACGAGCTTCTCCAGCTCCGCAGGCGGGACCGGGCCCTTCCGGGGGACCGCGGTGAGGACGACGACCGCCCTTCCGGCGTCGGGGCGGATGTTGCCCGCGACCGACACCAGGTCGAGCCCCTTCTCAGCGACCTTGGCCAGGGCCCCTGCGAGAGCCCCAGGCCCGTTCCTGAGCCTCAACTCGATGCGGTAGGACACCCCGCCCGGGGCGTAGGTGAAGACCGGTATTTCACGGGGGACGTTCTCTTGGCTCGTGACCTCCGGCTGTCCCTGTCTGCCCTAAGAATCTCAGTAACCTGACCTGTGACATACATATCCATGAAAAGTCGGAGTTCCTCCTGCCCATGGCTGCGATAGACGATGTCAAGTCGGGGGACGAAACACGTCGACGGGCTGGCTGCGGCCTCGAAGGAGCTTGCGGAGAAGCGGGCGGTGAGCCTGTACGGGATCGAGGCTCAGGGGAAGGGGGCCGGGGAGCTCTTCGAGAGGGAGGACGGCGAGGCGAGCCTTGCGCAGGCAAGGGAGGCCCTCGAGAGGGCCCGGGCGCTCCACGACGAGCGTTCTGGGGCTGGCACCGCCGCATCTCCATGATATCTGGGAGGGGGGGATTTTTTCAGATTCCTGCATGTCTATCGGAGGATGGGACTGATTCGTCCTGAATAAGCG
>JAFLZI010000007.1:9993-17738 GCA_029785625.1 Nitrososphaerota archaeon
CTGGTCCTGGGGCGACATCCCTGAACCCATTGGCCTACGACGGCCAGCGCGCAGACACGGAGCAGTCTGCCCCTGGAATCAAGCTGACAAACCTCGGCCTGCAGGGGCTGGAGTACGTCCTCGGCGGCGGCCTGCCCGAGCGCTCCGTCTATCTTCTGACCGGGGGCCCAGGGACGCACTACGTCACATTCGCAGACCAGGCGATCTACAACCACCTGGCCAAAGGGGGCGAGGCCGTCTACTACAACCCCGAGACGCCGCTCAACGACGTGGTGGAAGACATGGCGCTCTACCACTGGGGGATACGCCCCTACCTCGACGACAGGTCCTTCGTCTACTCGAGGCCCATGCCCCCCCAGCTGCAGAGCCTGGCGGAGGTGATGGAGGAGAACCCCATGGAGGAGGTCATCAGGCTCGGCTCGTCCCTGGGAGGGCTCACCAAGGACTTCGTCGAGAAGCTGAAGGAGGGGCGCTGGAGCATATTCAACGCCAGCTACCTCATGGGCGTCTACCCGCGCCAGGAGATCACCGACCTCGTCATGTACTGGGTCAACGCGGTGCACAGGTACGGCGGCGTGCACTTCATCACCCTCCCGGAGGGGGTCCACGACGAGAAGCACGTGAACTTCATCAAGAGCATAGTCGACGGCGTCATGTCGTTCAAGTTCGCCCAGGGCTTCGGCCAGGCGGAAGGAGAGGTCGAGGTTCAGAAGCTGAGGCGCGTGATACCAAAGTCCAAGACTTTCAGGCACACGGTCCAGGCTGACGGCATAGCCATCGAGACCACCGCCCGCATAGGCTAGGGCTTCGGCTCTTCAGGGGCCTGGTCGTCACCAGCGAGCGCGGGCTGCCTCTTCCTCAGCGTGCGCTTCACAAGTACCAGCCCAGCCACCAGGACCGCCACAATCACAAACACCGGGATGAGGCCATACAGCCCGGAGAGCACGTTAGGGCCTGCGGGGGGAGACGAGGTGGTCGTAGCTAGGCCGGTGACCACGACGGTGGTGTCCGCCGTGAGCGCACCCAGGAGGGTGCTGTCGGACGAGGCGGTTATCGTAGCGGCCCCCAACGCAGCGGGGATGAAGCGCGCCACGGCCTGGCCGCTCTGGCCCGTGGCGAAGGTCCCGCCGGGTACCAGCGTCCCCTGGCCGGCTGTGAGGGTCACAGAGACTCCTGGCACCGGCATCCCGAGCACTGTCACGGAGACCGTCAGCGACGCCACCCCGTCTATGCTGATGTAAGGGGGGTTCGCTGACACGGACAGGCTGGCCGAAGCAGGCAGCACACTCAGCTGGGCGGACCCGGTGGCAAGCCTGGGGGCGAGCGCGGTCAGGGTGGTCGAGCCTGCCGCCTGCACCTCGAAGGTTCCATAGACGAGGTCCGACGCCGGGCCTATGGCCACGTTGATCGGGTCGCGGAGGATCGTCCCGTTGGACGCGGTCAGGACCACGTTCGTCCCAGACGACATGAAGGCAGGATTCCCGGCCGAGTCGACTGCCTGGACCGCGAACACCTCGTCCGCCCCTGACAGCGCCGTCACAGACTTCGGCGGGGCGAGAAACAGCGCGAGAGCGACAGGCTTCGACGCGGTGACCGTGGTCTTCAGGACGAAGGACGCTGGCTGCAGCCCGGCGCTGGCGGCGGCCAGGGTCGTCGAGCCGGCGCGAGAGGATGTCGACACGGGGGCCCGCACGAATGCCTGCCCTGCAGGGAGGGTGACAGTCGTCGGGATGGACCCCACGGAGGCGTTGGACGACGAGAGGAACACGGTCACGTTGGCTAGCGACAGCGTAGGTTCACCTGAAGAGTCGAGGAGCGAGACGACCAGCGCCTGCTGAGCGCTCGAGTCGGCAGGGAGGACAGGCGGGACGACAGTGACTTCGAGGGCGGCCGGGGCACGCCCCGGGGACGACTGGCCGGCGGCTGCGTAGGCAGGGAGCACGAACCCGGCGAGGAGGAGCGCCAGGAGCACCAGGGCTGCCGCTCTCATGTGAAGGAGCGCCCTCCACCGCTTGTGACATCCTCCCGCGAGTGAACTCGTGGGCTTCCAGCGACGGAGTTTCATGGGCATGAGCCTCCATCGCGTGTAGTTCCTGCTTCCCTGACGAGGCTCGCCAAGCCAGTTGGCTGGCTCGGTGGAGGCCCGATCTCCACAGGCGTGAATTCGGGCATGTTCTGCCCTGCCTTGGAGAGCCCTCTTGCGAGGACGTTCCACGAGGCGTTAACGTCCCTGTCTAGCACCCTCCCGCATCTGATGCAGACGAACCTTCGCATGGCGAGGGTGACCTCGTTCCTTGCCCCGCAGAAGGAGCAATCCTGGGTCGTGTAGGCCGGCTCGACCGGCTGCATCAGGCCGCCGACCCTCTTCTCCTTGTAGCCGATAAACGTCCTCAGTTGTCCCCATCCGGCGTCGTGTATCGACTTCGCCAGCGCGTGGTTCCTGACCATGTTCCTGGCCCGCAGGTCTTCCATCGCGACGAAGTCGTGCTTCGCCACGATGCTGGCGCTCAGGACGTGGTTGAAGTCCTCCCTCTGCCTCCTGACCTTGGCGTGCTGGACCGCGACCAGACGCCTCGCCTTCTCCCGGTTCTTGGAGCCCTTCTGCTTCCTCGACAGCCGTCTCTGAAGGCGTCTGAGCCGCTTCTCCGACTTCCTGAGGGACTTCGGGGGCGAGGCCTTCAGGCCCTCCGTGGTCGTGATCGCCGAGTTCAGGCCGAGGTCGACCCCGACGGGTGACTCGAAGGCCTCCTTCTGAATTGGTTCTGGCTCGTCGGCATCGTACACGAGCACGGCATACCACTCCCCGCAGGCTTCCCGTCTCACCGTGCAGACCCTCAACCTGCCGTCCTTCGGGACTTCCCTGTGGACCGTGATCGAGACGCTGCCGACCTTAGAAAGCGATATCTTCCCATCGCCAAGCTTCACAGACCCGTTGTATGCCTGCGGGTAGGTGAACGAGCCGTCACGCCTGAGCGGCTTGAACTTCGGTCGCTTCGCGATCCCTTTGAAGAAGACCTTGAACGCCTGGTCGAGCCTTCCCAGAACGTCTTGAGCGGATTGGGAATACATCTCGCCCAGTGCAGGGTCGGCCTTCCTCTCGGCGGTAAGAATCCAAGATTGCGGGTTGCGCCCGGTCGGTTGCCTGAATTTCTCCCAGCGCCAGTTCCTGTGTTCCAGCGCCATGTTCCAGAGCCTGCGACCAGCTTCGACGAAGGAGAACATCCCCTCCCCCTGTTTGGAGGTCGGATACATCCTGAAGCGGAACACCGCCCCGCTCATGCCAGTGGAGCGCTCGGCGGGGGCGGTATATACGGACATTCCAGCTCGCTTTCATCCCACGGCTGGAGCCTGTGGGTTTTCTCGTTCGCAACTGATAAAACGAGATAGATGCCCGACCCGGTGTTACTATGCCCTTGATCGGCCTCCCCGCTGGGCAGTTCGACCCGTCGGTGTACGTGTCACTGGCCCTGTTCTTCGGCATCGCGGCCCAGTTCCGGGCCATGGGCGGGTACTCCTTCCTCCGCGGGGTCCTCGCCTCCCTGGAGCCACGGGTGGGCGTCCTCTTCGCGGTCTCCATAGTCACCTTCGTCGTCTCTCCCCTCATCCTCAACGACGTCCTGGTCCTCATCCTGACCCCCACGCTGATCACATACTCGAAGCACCACGGCATCGACGCCGTCCCGCTCATCGTGGCCGAGGTCACGTTCACAAACATAGCCAGCTCCCTCACGCCCATCGGCAACCCGCAGAACATCATACTCTGGGCCTCTTCGGGCATCGGCTTCCTCAGGTTCGTCGAAGGGACCTGGGCGCCGGTCGTCGCCTCTGCGGCCATCGCCGCGGTCGCGCTCATCCCTCTCGCCCGGCGCACCGGCAGACCCAAGGACTCCCCGTCGCCGGTCGGGAACTTCGCCCCGGCCGTCTACCTGGCGTACGTCGCAGCCACGGTGCTCCTGGCCGACCTCTACGGCCTCCCGAGCTACGTCCCTCTCGCGGTCGGGTTCCTGGGAGGGTTCGTCGTCACCGGGCGCGACATGGGCGCGCTGCGGAAGGAGTTCGACGCCAGGTCCCTCCTGGTCCTGTACGCCTTCATCGCGTCGGTTGCCTTCGCCACCTACTTCCTGTCAGGATACATCACGCCATACGTGGCCCCGGCGGCCCAGGGGGAGCAGCCTTACTCTGGGGCCTTCGTCGGCATCCTCTCCAACCTGATCAGCAACGTCCCCGTCACCCAGCTCCTGGTCAACACCACCGGGGTCTCGGCCCACGTCGTCCCGAAGATAGCCGTCGAGACAGGCCTGGCCGGGAACCTCGGGCCCGTCGCGTCCTTCGCCAACCTGATCGCGCTGCAGATGGCGGCCAAGGAGAGGCTCTCTGTCAAGAGGGCCATCGGGCTCCAGGTCCTGGTGGGCATCGTCTCATACATCCCCGCCCTGCTCTGAGGGGCACTTCACAGCCTGAGATGTAGACTCTGACTCGATAGTCTGAGACTGGATGGGCGGTCTGGCTGTATGTTCAGACCGAGCGAACACACCGAGATAACGCCCGTTCTGCTATGCGTTGGCAACCACGATGGCTAACCTAAGCCTCTATGGCGAAACCCGGGAGACGGCCGAGGTACAGGGCCCGTCCTCCATGTCAGAAAAGCACAAGGTGCTCTCGCGCAGGTCACAGCTTGAGATCAGGATGGACATGCTCAAGGTGATCAAGGCCGGCGCGGAGAAGCCCACCCAGATCATGTACAAGGCGAACCTGTCCTGGGTCGCTCTCCAGACCCACCTGACCCAGATGGTCGAAAGGGGGCTCCTGAAGTGGGTGACCGAAGGGACCAGGAAGCGCTACGAGCTGACCCTCAAGGGGTCCAGCGTGGTGTACGCCTACCAGAAGGTCCTCGAAGAAGTCGGGGAAGAGGACGTCGCCGAGTATCCGGGCGCCTTCTAGGCCGGCGCGGACGGGACGGTCGCCCTCCCGCACTAGGGCTATATCCGGACCCTTCTACACCTGTGCCCTGGCACAGCGATCGACCGTCGGAGCGCCTCCAGGGCTTCCGCCGTTCACCAAGGGCCTACTCAAGTGGAGCTTCGCCATCGGGGTGATGCCGCCGGTCGCCCTCGTGCTCGGGCTGGCATTGAAGAGCCTCTACGTGCTGGACTATGTCCACGTGATAACAGGGGCGAGCTGGACCGGGTTCGACCTCTACACGGGGCTGGTCCTCTCCAGGATCCTGAGGTCGCTCGAGGTACCTGCGAGGGTCGAGGTGGCGAAGAGGCTCACGCCGACGACGTTCTTCATCATCCCATCCCTGGCGGCGGTGGCCATCACCTCTGGGATCTACCTCGCCCAGTCGATGGGGAAGTTCGACCTGGGGGACCCCTGGATACTCGCGGCGGGGGCGATAGTCGTGGTCCTCACTGTCCAGGGGTTCGGCGTCTTCCTCCCCAACGGCGTCAGGATATTCCTCGAGCTCGCGAAGGCGAAGCCGGACCCTGCGCTGATCTCCAAGCTCACCATGCGCAACGTCCGCCTCGCCGCCAGCCAGGCGGTCTTCCAGGTCCTGATCATACTGGTCATGGCGCACCTGGCCGTCTACTAGGAGGCCGGGTTGAACACAAGCGCCCTCACCGCGATAGCCGTCTTCGCAGGGGCCCTCCTCGCCGTGTTCGGGGTGCTGTACAGGATGGCGGCCAGGAGCCACGCCAGGGGGGAGCTCAGCCACGACGGGATACGGATACTCAGGTGGGCGCTGCTCGGCCAGCTGGCGATCTTCGCGATACTGGCGCTGACCGCTTTCCTGACGTAGGTCGGAGCCCAAGGTTTGCGGGTCGGCTGATTATAAGTCTCAGAAAACACATGGAGGTTCCTTGCCCATGTCGATAGGATTACTCAGCGTTTAAATCAGGCGGGGCTGAAGCGGTGCCGCAATGACTCTCGACGAGAAAATCCGACTCGGCATGGTGGCCCTGACCGGTGCGAGCATTGTTTTCGCCTCGCTCGGCCTGCACCTGGGGCCTCTGGACATCATCGGTGGATCCGGTTCTACTTAGGCGGTTCCACCTATCTCTGTTATTTTTGCGATTAGCCCGCCAAACCTGTCTAGCAGATCGCTTGAATTAAGGATCCATTGCTTGCTCCGTTTGTCGAAGAGCTGATAAGACACGGTGAAGGACAAAGCCTCGGTCTGGTCCAGGGGCATCACTGAAACTCTGTCCCTGGCCATTGAGATGGCATCTGTCAGGTACTGGTATGCTTCTGTGATGTACTCGGTCGGGAAGTAGAAGTGCGCGCAGTATTCATTCTTCCCCCCCATCTCATTCCAGAGGAACGGCACCCCATTCGACTTCGCCATCAGCTGAATGCGTTCCATCTCGGTCAAGTGCGTCCCAAGCAACGCAAGGTGTTGGTATCTGTGCTTCCTGTGCAGGGCCCTTTCAAGGATGGTGCTGTAACTAGTCCCCATCCATCTTAAGCTGTAGCCGTTGATGAGCCCGCGTTCGATAACGTGTGTCTTGTAGTGCCAGGAGAGTTTCTTGTAGTTCTCCTTCAGCTTCGTCGCGATATCGACGAAGCTTCTGGTGGCGTCTGTCTGCAGCTCTTTGAGTATCAGAAGGTCGTCCTTGTCGAATTTCACCCTGCTAGAGTATTGGTATCCAGCATCACCTGTAAGCTTGAGCCCGGCGGACCAGTCAAAATCCCACCTGCCGGTGTCGAAGTCGTATGACTCAGCCCTCATTGGCACGGCCCTGAACCAGTCGAACTCGTAGACTTGTAGGCTCGTGAAGAGGCCCTTCTCCTGCAACTTCGTCATCAGATCCCTGAACTCTCCAACGTGTTCTGAGGGGACGCTCGCTTCTACAATGAAGTCTCCTTGGAACATCCGTTTCTCGAAATACACGACATAGCAGAGTTCATTCATTGCGGTCAGGATCGAGTTCGCATAGGTGGCATAGAGCGAATTGAAGTCCAGTAGCAGCATCACTCTCCGCAGCCCCAGCTTCTCATGGTTGGGAAGAGCGTGCACGGCGAAACCCTTGCTCAGCACCTTCTCCTTGTACCTGTACCTCACTGATTCCTTGAATTGGTCCAGTCGCCTTGCGATTTCAGGGATGTCTGGTCCGATTTCAGATATCATGCTGACTAACTCGGCGGTCCTTGCGCTGGTGTCTCTTGCGACGATGGTCTGTTTCCCCATGTTCCTACGAACTTGCGTTTAGTGCGCTCAGCACCTTTGACACTTAAATCTATGGGAATTCCGGTTCTACGCGCGCCGGTCCGTCCATGAAACTACCTTGCCACTTCCTGCTCGGCCGAAGCCATCCGGTTGAGCTTCAGCAGCCCCGGCGCAGGATACGGTATCCTCAGCGTCCCGCAGAGCAGGTACATGGTAGGATAGACCCTCTGGTAGATCCTCATGAACAGGGTGGGGGTCCCGTCCCCCTCCTTGGCCGCCAGGAGCTGGTCGATCTCGTCGTCCTTCCCCTTCAGCGTCGTGGTCCCTGACACGAACACCCGGGCCGCCGCCGGCTGCGTCTCGATGTCCATGGAGAACTTCAGGTTCAGGAACCCGGGGCCTCGGTCGGACTCGTTGATGGAGGAGTTGACGTTGAACGTCACCTGGGTCGACTCGCTGGCCTCGTCCGAGGTCTTGTTCGCCTCTATCCCCTTGACGGATACTTCAACGTCGACCAATTTCTGCCATGGAACGC
This sequence comes from Nitrososphaerota archaeon, assembly GCA_029785625.1. Next base: position 17,697 of record JAFLZI010000007.1, read on the forward strand.
GCCTCAAGCGTATTTAACGGTCATAGACCTCAAATTCATAGC
>JAFLZI010000080.1 GCA_029785625.1 Nitrososphaerota archaeon
TGGTGCCGAACGGCCTCTCGTCTATGTTGAGCAGCTCGGTGCTCTTTGTGCGGACCATCGGGGACTGCGGGTTGACCAGTAGGTGCTGCCTGACGAAGGTGGAGAGCGGGAACGTCGGGGTGGAGAAGCCCAGGCTCTGCTTGGCCATCGCGGACTCGTAGGTGTTCCTGGGCGACTGGTTGTGCTCGGGGTAGGGGATGATCGATGCGGCTATCCCGAACATCGCCCCGGGGTAGAGCTCGAGGTGGGTGTGCTTGGCTCCCGCCTCCTCAGGAGACATGGCGACGAGGCAGTTCTCCTCCTCGTTGGCGTCGAGCATCTCGATGATGCCCCTCTCCACGATGTCCCTCCAGGTGAGCTCGTTGGCCGCGATCTTCGAGACCATCTCCTGAGTGAGGAGAGGCTTGCCGCCCTCGACGACTATGAGCGGGCGGATCACCCTGCCCGCGCTGAGGCTGATGTACAGCCGCGAGTAGCCCTTCTTGTTGGTAGCCTCGTAGAACATCACGCTTGCGCTGGGATGGATCTGGCCTTCCCTGCGGAGCTTCCTGAAAGCCTTGGCCAGCCTCTCGCCGTCGTCGACGTAGCCTATGAACCGGCCGTCCATGAAGATCTTGCACCCCTCGAGTGCTAGCTTCTCCGGGATGTCCCGGATCGACTTGGCCCCGAGCTCCCAGAGCCTCTCCTCGACCTCCGCCGGCGGCACGCTGACGGAGATGGTCGCAGAGAGGGCGAGGTTCTTGACCAGGCCGCAGTTGACGCCCTCCGGCGTCTCCGAGGGGCAGACCCTCCCAAAGTGCGTCGCGTGGAGGTCTCTGGCCTCGAAGTTGGGCTGGGACCTGCTGAGCGGGGACTGGATCCTCCTGAGGTGGGAGAGCGTGGAGAGGTAGTTCGTCCTGTCGAGGAGCTGCGTGACCCCGACCTTCCCCCGGCCCCAGTTCCCGGTGGCGATCGCGTTGTTGAGCTTGTCTGTGATGATGCCGGTCCTAATCGCCGCGCCGACGACGTTCCCGCCGCGCTTCTGCCCCGCCCTCTCCAGCTGGTACTTCATGTCCCGGACCAGGTTCCTGAAGGAGGTGCGGAACAGGTCTGCGAGCATCTGCCCTGCGAACTTTATGACCTTGTTGCCGTAGTGGTCCTTGTCGTCCGCCTCGATCCACCCGAGCCTGAGCTCGAGGAGCTTGCAGACCGCCTCGCCGAGGAACATGGCCTTGTCGTACCTCCTGTCGTCTGCCTTGCCCAGGTGCGGGAGGAACCCCCAGTCGAGCATCGACAGGGCGCGCTTGATCCTGTACTCCTCGAGCATCCCGTGGGCGACCCTGTTGCCGATGTAGACCAGCGCGTCTTTCTCGGTGGGCGCCTCGTTGGCCTTGTCGAACGAGACCTCCAGGAGGTCCTGGATCTCCGGCTTGGGCGAGACGGCGTTGGCGATCTCCTTGTCCGACTTGAAGCCGAGGGCCCGCATGATTATGACGAACGGGATGTCGATGGGGCAGCTCGGGACCTTCACGTTGATCGACCCGTCCTGCTTCAGGGTCACCTCCATCTTCGACCTGTATCCCACCACAGACGAGTAGACCCTCGCCTTGTAGGTGGCGACGGCCCCCACCTTCTCGAGGTCTACGAGGATCTTGTTGGGCGAGAGGTCCTCGAGCCCTACGATGACCCGCTCTGACCCGTTGATTATGAAGTATCCACCGGCGTCGTTCGGGTCCTCACCAGACATCACGAGCTGCTCCTTGGACATCTTGGAGAGCTGGCAGAGGTCCGACTTTACCATCACCGGTAGGTCCCCGATGTGCTGGCGCGTCGCCTCGCGGGACATGCCCTCCTCCTCGATCGTCATGTCGAGGTAGATGGGGGACGAATACGAAAGGTTCCGAAGCCGCGCCTCCATCGGGAATATGTTGCTGACGGAGCCGTCGATCTCGACTATCCTCGGCCTCCCGAGCTCGACCCGCCCGAACTTCACCTTGTAGGGGGTGCTGACGGTCTCGATCTCTGTCTCGCCTATCTCGTCGATTATCGACTGGAGCCCCTTGGCTATGAACTCGTTGTAGCTGTTGAGGTGCTGCCTCGCGACGCCCTCCCGCTGCAGGATGTCCCGTAGCACGGCCCAGGAGTCGAGCTGTCTTGTGGTGGTCGCCATACTCTCTATGCCTCCACCACGTACCGGTAGTACACGGTCTCGCCCGCGGTCTCGCTCGCCCTGGTGACCCTCACAAAGTCGCCGGCCTTGGCGCCGATGGACTTGGCGGCCGGGTCGGTGGAAAGGACGAACGGGAACTCGTGCGGAGCCGCGTTGAACCTCTTGAGGGTGGCCTGCGCCTCGTCTGGTGGCAGCAGCTCGTGCTTGGGGACGAGCATGTGGTCGGTTATCTTGAACGGCAGCTCCTCCTCTTTCTTCGCCCGCGTAGTCTTCGCTTTCGCTGGCATCAGCTGACTTCTCCTTTCATAATTAACTCTAGCATAGGCCTAGAATACACTCTAAGGGACCCAAAAAAAACCTGAAAGAAGCACTTATTTAAGAATTATCGATGCCCGCATGAGGGGCGACCAGGGACCTACGCCCGGGCCTGCAGGCGGCCGAGCACAAGAGGGAGGACACCCCCGCTCCGGAAATATCCCATCTCCGCCGCGTTGTCGATCCTGGCCTTCACCTTGAACCTCACCTCGCGCCCCGGCCCCCTGGCGACCGCGTCCAGGATCGCCCCCAGCTTGAGCCCTGCCAGTCCAGAGACGGAGTAGGTCTCGTCTCCCTTCAGGCCGAGGGTCTTCACCCCGTCTCCAGGCGCGAACTCGAGCGGAAGGATCCCCATCGCGACGAGGTTGCTGCGATGGATCCTCTCGAAGCTCTCGGCCACCACCGCCTTCACACCCAGCAGCTTGGGC
>JAFLZI010000008.1 GCA_029785625.1 Nitrososphaerota archaeon
GGCTGAATGATTCGTCATCGCAAAATCAAAGGCCGCTGCTACATCTACGAAACCAAGGAGTCCTATGTGGGGCCCTGCGGAGAGCACAACTCGCCCAAGAAGGCCAAGAAGCTGAGGCCAGAGCCCAAGGCGGCCACTACCGCAGGGGACACTTACACGTTCATCAAGAGGAGTAAGAAGAAATGAGTCGGATATACTGCTTCGACTGCCCCTATGAAACCGACTCGGAATTAAACGCCAGGGTGCACCGAATCCAGTTCAACCATGGGACTACCCACACCATACAGCCCGCGCTGAAGACCTATCATCCTAACCTTCAGTTTCATCGAAAGTCTTAGCCTCAGAACTCAGGGCTTGACCTGAGACAGCCACCAGGCGAGCCCCCTCGGGTCGAAGACCGCGTAGGCCACCAGGCCCAGGGCGACGGCCGCCACCAGATACCGCTTCTTGAAGCGGCTGCCTTTCGTCTTCGCCTTCCGGGGCGTCCATGCGTAGGGGTTGTCCGGCTTCATCACCACTGGGCCTCCGGGCGCTTCGCCGTCAGGGTGGGCTCCTGGTCTCCGAGCATGGAGCGCATACGCCAGCCGTCATACCAGGCCTGCTCGTTCGGGGGGAGGGGGCCGAAGGCTGCACCCAAGCCGAGCTGCCGCATCTTCTGGCGTGGGACCCGGGGGTTGCGCCAGTCCCTCTGGAAATGGTGCTGCTGCATGTCCACGGTGCCCCGTCGGGGGATTATGAACTCGAAGTCAGGGAGCTTGGCGGCCTTCGCCTGTATCTCGGCCAGCCCCGGGAAGGTCATTATTATCATCCCCACGGCGTAGCGCCAGGTGTAGATCTCCCCCAGGAGCGACGAGAGCTTGCGGGTTATCCCGGTGGTGGACGGGGCCGCCTTCTCCACGTCGTCCCATATCGCCACGGGGGTGCGGACCCCCTTCCTCATGCGGCTGAAGAGGGCGTCCTTCATCTCCCAGGGGTCGGCGAAGAGGCTTTCGTTGACTGGGCCGTAGGCTTCCTCGCTCTCCGAGTAGAACCCCTCCTCCCCTATGGTGTCGAACCGCTCCTGCTCGGGGTGGTAGTGGGTGTACTTCCGGGCCACCCTCAGCGCCAGCGTGGTCTTGCCCATGCCGGTGCGGTGGCCTTCGATGGGGGCCCCGCCGGGGACGGTGGACGTTATGGCGAGTATGGTGAGGGGGCCGTTCTTCACCATGGACTCCTTCGCCCAGGTCTGGAACCGCGTCTCCAGCTTTTCGTCCTCTACCTCCCCCGGCGAGTGGGACTTGTGCGCCTGGAGGACGGACTCGAGAGAAGAGATGAAGCTCACATCTGAGGCATCCCTGGGTTGGGTGCGTTGCCGAAGGCCCACATCTTGTTCTTGTAGGCGACTGCCCTCATGTCCAACGCCTGGAGGGAGAGGGCCAGCGCCCGGTCTTCCAGCTGGAGGCGCCTCCGCGCATAGAGCTCGGCCCGGCCGTCCATGACGCGGCTGGCGATCTTGGCCCGCTCGGGACGCGACAGAGCGACGGCGAGACATTCCTCGAAGGGGCGTATGGCTCCGGCGTCTTCCTTGGTCAGGAGGGAGCGGAACCCGAATATCGCGTGCTTCGCCTCCAGGGTGAGGATGCCGACCTGCTTCAGGGTGTCCACCCACTCGGCGTCTATGAGCTTGTTCTCCGCCAGGAAATCGACGCCGACGTATATCTTCGGCATCAGGTAGTCGGTTATCCGCCAGAACTCGGCCCCCAGACGGAACTTTATGGGGTCGCCGTACACCTCCTTCTTCGGGGTCTCCTGGCTCATGGTCAACCGTGGAGGAATATCTGGGTGGCGAGCGCGAGGGCCCCGATGATTATCGCCCCTGCTATCGCCATGGCTATCAGGTCGCGGTACTTGCCCAGGCCCGTCATCTCCTCCCGCACCATCTTCTCGACGTCGCCCTTGGCGGAGTCCCAGGCCAGGCCGTTGGGGACGTTGGACAGCACCCTCGCCACCAGCTGGCCGCTGATGACCTTGCCGCGCATCACGGCGTTGGCGACCATCCCCTTGGAGTCCCTTATCTCCCGGGTGATGGCGTCCACCCATTCGGCCTTGTCCCGGGCCTGGAGGCTGACCCGCGCCGAGCCGTCCATATAGTAGTCGTCGCCGTTGAGGATGGCTTCTGTCTTGGCCTTGTCGCGTTGTGCGTCGGCAGCCACCTGGGAGGCGGCCGCGCTGGTCTTGACGTACCAAGCCCTTTCTTCAGACGTCGTCTCGCTGGCCCTCTTGTGGTACACCTGGCCGTCGCCCCGCACCAGCCTCACTATCGGGTCATAGGGCTCGGTGGTCATGGGTGCGCCTCCGGTACTGCGGGCACCAGCATAGGAACCTTGCCCCACTCTATCTCAGGGAAGAGGGCGGCCTGTTTGCCTGCGTCCACGGCCATGGCGTACTTCATCTTGAGGGCGAACTGCGTCCAGCTCTGCGTCTCCGCCAGCTCGCTCAGGTTCGCCTCGGCCCATTCCTCCAGCTCGGGGGTCACGGGCATCCCTATGTCGCCGTCTATCAGCGCGAAGGAGTCGCCTCCGTCCTCCTGCCTCAGATGGGTTATGGCCCCGGGGACGGCCGGGATCAACCGCCGTATGACGTCCTTTCGCTTGCCGCTCGACGCGAAGAGGAAGACGTTGGGGACGTACTCGGTGAGCATCCCGAGCATCCCCGACTCGCCGGAGAAGCGCATCACGGCCTTGACCCCCTTCTTGTGGTAGAAGAAGCGCCCCCATGGATATTCCCAGAACACGCGGCTGCCGTACATGGCGACCCCGGCGATGGCGATGGCGATGACGGCGTAGAAGATGTAGGTCACGGTGGGGCTCTGGGCGTAGAAGGCCCTGAGCGCGGCGTTGGTCGCGCAGTTGCCGTTGTAGCTCCCGTTGGCGTACATGGCGCAGACGATGGGGCTGGTCATTTCCCTGCCAGGTCTCCAAGCAACCGTATGCCCATCAGGACGGCGACGACGACCACCACGACCTCAGCCAGCAGGCGGACCTCCCCGAAGTCGATGGTCATCTCCCCTGCCTCTCCCCCTGGTACATCTGAGGCTCCTGCTTGCCCCTGTTGAACACCTTATCCAGGAACCCCTTCCTCTGCTGCATGGGGCTCATATACTGGACGCCTATCTCGGTGCGCTTCATCCTGGCGGTGAACCCGTCTCGGGCTGCCTCTATCCCTCGCTCCAGTGTGAACTTCCCTCCTTCGATGGCCCTGGCCGTCCTGACGTCGTAGAAGCCCCCGGCGTACATCCGCTCGGACGCGCCCATGAGTCCGACCTCCGCCTTCACTTTGTTTATCTCCTTGGATGGGATGAACCCGTTCTCCAGCTTTTCGTTGTTCATGGTGATGAGGAAGATGTTGTCCATGAGCCCGACGTTGGGGTGGTCGAACCCCGTGGCCGAGGCTTCGGTATAGCCCGTTTCGTCCTGGGTGGCGCGTGGCTCTTCAGACAAACGCTTCCTTCCCTCCGTCGGTGGTATATGAAAGCGTGGAGAACGGGGCCCGTCGAACTGTGGACATACTGTCAGTATGATATTAATTGATTATAACTAAGAAATCAAAGGTCTGGGCGGGCTCCGATGGCCTCCGACAACACTTTCTTCAAAGTGTGGGGCAGGCCGCCTCCACGCTTCTAAATATGCCAAGCCCCAAGCGCCCCCGTTGAGAGCCGCCGAAGGCGAAGTCCCTGCCGTCACCGAAGTCCGAAGGAGGATAGACCACGCTGGCGACCAGGAGATGCGGGCCGCGCTCAGGTATGCGTTCTGCATCTGCGGCCGGGTGTCCGAGGTGGTGGGGCAGAAGAGCCCGACCGACCGCTCCCCGGCCAACGGGCCCAAGCCGGAGGACGCCGAAGCGGTTCTCGTGATGGTAGGAAACAAGAAGGAAAAGGCATGGGTCCCCAGCGTCAAAACATCCAAGCACGGAGCCATGATACGGAAGCCCGGGCTGGCGGCCGACTATGACCCCTGGGTGCCCGAGCTGAAGAGCTACTTCGAGGGGAAGCCCCTGGGGAAGCCGGTGTTCGACTTTACGCGGTTCAACCTGGGGGACTACGTCGACGACAACGACGTCTTCGAGGGCTTAGTGTGGAGGCTGGAGGAGTACCACATCTTCCTGAACAAGAACGGGGTCATGGAGGTCAAGCGGGTGCCGACCCACCTGGTGCGGTTCACCATCCACAGGCTGAGGGACGCCCGGGCCACCAACCTGATAGACTACTACGGCTTCGACGGGTACGGACTGTCGGTGCACGGGGGATGGAAGCCGAGCGGCACGGTGCCCGGCATGAGCCCGGTCATGGCGAAGTACACGACGCCGATCTATACCGACTGGGAGAAGCCGTTCCCTAAGCTGCTGAAGCCCTTGGCCGTGCCACCTTTCTGACCAGGGCCCTCAGTCCCGCCAGCGCCGTGACCAGGTAGGCGCTCCCGAGATACACCAGCCTCGGGTCCACGAAGGCGCACACCCCCGGGCTCGAGATGGAGCAGCCAGAAAGGATGAAGAGTGGGGGCTTGGAGCCGTAGACTGCGAGGACGGTGGCCCAAACGATGGCGAAGACGGCGGCTATGCTTATCGGGGTCTGACGGCGCTTCACCCAGGCCACGAGCCTCTTCACCTTGGCGACCTCCGACCTCCGGCCCAGCGGGGTGCGGGGCGTGACGAGCCACTTCAGGAAGGACTTGACGCTCATGGGAGACGGCTCGCGGGGATGCGCTTCAGCAGCATCTTGCGGAGGTCCGACTTTACCAGCCATAGGAGGACGAAGAAGCCGGGGAAGACCAGCCAGCCGACGGGAGCCATGAAGGGTTGCACCGGGGGCGGGACGACGGAGCCGACCACCACCAGGCTCTTTTGCACCAGAGGGGCCATCTGCGCGGTCATCAGCGCGTTAACCGGCTCCATGAGGATGGAGAAGAGGGCGCCCCCGAGCCACCACCTGAAGCCGAGGACGGCCCAAATCATCAAGGTGGCGTACATGGAGAGACCGAGCCCCGCGACAGGGACGAAGGAGAGCCCGAAGACCAGGCCGAGGCTCATGCTGAAGAAGGCGAGCTTACGATGGTTCATAGTGGGAATTGTTTTCGTTGAGGAAGCGTCCTGATTTCATCAAGTCTCCGATCCACCAACCGATGATGTCAAACGCGATGCCCACGCTGATGAAAACGCCATCGTACAAGCCGAGAAGGAGCCAGCCACCTGATGACAGTGCGATGCCTGAAGCGCCATAGAACAGGAGGGCGATAGTGATGGTGAACATAATCGTGGATGCCAGATAGAACATGGTATCAGGCCTCAAAGCGACTCCCTCCCGTCGAGGGCGTCCGCGATTGGCTTCAACGCCAGCGTCACCACCAGTCCCAGCCCCACCACGATGAACAGCCAGAACATCCCCCAGCAGAAGAAATAGAAGACGCTCAGGCCGTTGCCCAGGGACGCCCCGGAAGTCGCGTCATATCCCGCCACCACGGAAAGCGCAGCCAGCTGATACCACATCGCCGCGGCCAGGAATGGGAATATCATCGCCCTCAGATGCGCCCATATCTCGCCCGGAGGAGACTTCCAGTTGCCCTGAAGCCTCAACGGAAACCAGACCGCCAGGAGGGTGAAGAAGGAGGTGAAGAAGGCGAGCGTAGCCCAGACGACGTCCGGGTCCACGGGGAAGGAGGCGGCCAACGAGGACGGTGAGGTGCCGGGACTATATCAAAGCGTGGGGGTCACGGATTGCACCATCGGGCTGTCCCATTGGAGAAGATGGTCACAGTATAGTTGCCGGGGTTGGGGTAGTTTGAAAACCCGACTTGGACATGGTTGATGCATGTGCCAGGTGAAGGAGTCATTGTGTTGCTCTGCTGTTGACTGAAAGAATTAACCAATGAAACAGCGCCCCAAACTCCCCCGGCTGCTAGGCCGATCGCAACTAGCAGGGCCAGTATTATTTGGTATGCCTTGTTCATTTCATCTCCCTCTCAATCATCCTCTGGATATAGACGCTCCGGGGCACATCTCCGCGTGCCTTGTCTATCCGCTTCAGCAGTTCAGTTTCGAGGCTGAACGTCACCCTTGACTTCATACGCGGCGTAAGGTTAAGTATGCGCTTACTTAAGGGGTTCGGCATGGTCAATTGTCGGGCGTGTGGGAAGGCATTGGGCGAAGCGAATTGGAGGCAATCAAGCGTAACCAAACGAGATTACATCTGTCGGAACTGTGCTGACGCTCAAGGTGCTGCGAGATTCAAAGAAAAACGAGGGAAACTCCTGGCCCAGATGAAGGCCAATTATAGAGCCAATCAGGACCACTATTACCGGCGCATGAAAATATACTATATCAAACTGAAGATAGAGGCATTGACACATTATTCGACCAAGCCTTATCCCGCCTGTGTCCGCTGCGGCATCACCGACATTCGGGTTCTTTCAATCGACCATATCAACGGCGGAGGCAGCACCCATAGGCTGCATCAGGTCGGACATGGAGGAGCGCACCTCTATGCTTTCCTAAAGCGGAATAGTTGGCCCGAAGGCTATCAGACTCTCTGCATGAATGACCAATTCAAGAAGCGTTGGGAGAACCGCGAAGTGAAGACTTCACTATTTAGAACGTAAAAGAGGAGGGAGCGCCAGCACCAAGACTGACGCTCAACTGTGAAATGGGATTGGAGAGAAGGGAGCGAAATCTATCTGAGGCGGAAATACAGAGCGATCCCCAGTATGAAAGCACGGCCTTTGAAGGGCCTTTATGCCAGCGCCCACTACCGTTAACGCCGCCCAGGTCGGTTAGGGCCGGGGCCTCAGCGACGGAGGTGAGCTGCAACGCTGCGCCTCCGTTAGAGACGAGCGTCTGGAGAGTGCTTGATTCCGCTGCGGAGATGCCTGGGAAGGAGAGGCTTGAGCCCACGGTCGCGGCGATGCCGTAGACCAGAGGCAGGACGATGACGAGGACTCCCAGACCGATGACTGCGGCGACGAGTATGCCGCCTCTGATTGGTGCTGTGATGGCGTTTGTGAATTTTGCGAACACAGTTCGAGTGTTCATTAGGATGCCGGGAGCGGTTTAGAATATAAAGCCGGATTCATGGTCTTTCGGAGCCCTTCGGAGAGCGATATCTTCGGCTCCCACCCCATAGCCCGGGCCTTCGCTATGTCGGCCACCAAGGAGTCGGCGACGAAGGAATCAGCCTCCTGGCCCGTGGATATGCCGACCCCTCCGAAGACGCCGGCGACCTGGGCCGCGAGTGCGCCCACGGAGGTGCCCGTGCCCGTCCCCACGTTGACGACCGGGGCCTCGGAGTCGGCGAGCTTCAGGAGGCAGGCGACGGCGTCCTCGATGAAGATGTAATCGCGCCTCGGCCTGGGGTTCCTTATCCTGATTTGCCCCTCCCGCGCCTGGGCGATGAGCTGAGGCACCAGGTACGCCCTCGCCTGGCCCGGGCCGTAGAGGTTGAAGAACCGCGCTATGCCGGCGGGGTAGCTGCTCTTGCGGGCGTGGGCCGCGATCAACGCCTCCGCCGCCTGCTTGGTCGCGCCGTAGGTACTGACGGGGCCCAGGGGGGCGTCCTCGGGGATGGGCTTCGTGCTGCTCGCGTAGACCACGGCGCTGCTGGTGAAGACGAGCCTTTCCTTCGGGCGGCATTTGTCCAGGAGGTTGGCGGTCGCCAGGACGTTGGCCTCGAACGCCTCCAGCGGGTTGGCCTCGGCGTAGGCGGTGTTGGTGATGCCGGCGAGGTGATAGACGTAGTCCACGGGCTCCCTGGGGCCGCTCCAGTATCTCAGGTCGCTGCGTATGACCTCCACACCATCGGGGGCGTCGGCCCGGGACAGGTCTTTCTCGAGGACGGACACCATGGTGCCACGGTCTGAAAGGGCCCTTACGAGGTGGCGGCTGACGAAGCCGTAGCCGGTCACGAGGGCGCTGGTCATTCGACCACCTTCGGGTGGGGTATGGGCACGACGAACGCCCCGCGATAGCCGCGCTTCCGGTAGGCCGCCATGATGGGCTCCGCATAGTTCCAGGTCAAGACGAGCGCCACGTCGGGAGGTTTGGCGAAGAAGACCGACTCGTCCACCACGGGGATGCGCGTCCCTGGGGCGTAGGTGCCGACCTTCAGGGGGTTGACCTCGGTAAGATACGCCACCAGGCTTGAGTCGGCTCCGATGGCGTTGAGCAGGGTGCTGGATTTCATGGGGGCCCCGATGCCCGCGACCCGCTTGTGCTGCCACTTGTAATCCACCAACATGGAGCCCAGCTTCTTGATGTTCCGCTCCGTCCGCCGGGCGAAGGCCGAGTAGTCCACATGGAGCCTTTCGGGTATCAGCTTCGAGCGCGAGCCCAGAGAGCAGTGGGCCAGGAAGGAGCCCCCGTAGAAGTCGCTGTATTCCACGTCGTCCACCTGGATGCCGTGCCTCAAGAGGAGGGCCTGGAGGGAGCGGACGGAGAAGTATCTGGCGTGCTCGAAGTATATCGTGTCCCATTCGTCCTTAGCCATGCTCGCGGGGAAGTATTGCGACTGGCAGACGAAGAGGGCCCCTGACTCGGCCATCAGCTCATACAGCCGTTCCAGGAACTCGTGGGGGGTGTCGGTGTGGGCCAGGACGTCCATGGCGGTGATGAGCGAAGGCTTGGCCCTGATGCGGACGTCCTCGAACCTCTGGGGGATGGTCAACAGCCCCTGTTCGGTAGCGAGCATGGCGATCTTCTCCACGGGCTCCACCCCCAGGGTCTTCATCCCCAGGTCGCGGAAGGGCTTCAGGAGCACCCCGTCGTTGGACGCGACGTCCAGCACCAGGTCGGACGGCCCAAGCCCATAGCGCCCCTTCAGAGACGCGGCCATCTCTGAGTAGTGCTTTACGACCCCCTTGGACGATGAGCTGAGATAGTTGAAGCTGGGCCCGAAGACCTCGGAGGCGGGGGGGACGTAGGACAGCTGGTCTAAGCCGCAGTAGCGGCAGTGCACGAGCTTCATGGGGTAGCGCTTCTGCGGGGTGTCGGGGCGCGGAGTGAAGTCGTTGCAGATGGGGGTGTCGCCGAAGTCTAAGACGTCTTCGAGCTCGCCGGAGCCGCAGGACTGGCAGGCGGTCATCTTTTCTTCAGCTCGAAGCGAGTCTTCAAGAAATGATTGACCCAGAAATTCATGGTGGTAGTGACGCAAAGGGTCAACAGGGAAGATTCGATGTACCATATGTGCCCGAACGTGGTAAAGACGTACAAGAGGGTGGTTCCTACTGGGACGCTGACCAGGTTGGCCGATGAGAACTTCATCTGATTCTTCAGATAGTCAAAGAGCGGGAACTTCAAATCACGCCATAGCCTCCATACTTGCCCAGGAGCCGCGCCATCCTGAAGACGTAGCCAGCGCCCTTGCCGACGAAGTGCATGGGGGTGCTGGGGTGGTCGTGGACTATCCGCACCGACGGGTCCACCACAAACTTCGCCCTGGATTTCATCACCAGCTCCACATCCCAGCCGACCTTGAAGCTGAAGGGGAGGGCGGAAAGCAGCTCTCTCTTGAACGCCATGCCGCTCCCCGTGACCCCCAGGCGGAAGCGCATCCGCGTCTGCGGCTTGGCTGGAAGGCGACGCTTCAGGACGGGCTCGAGCCTCACCCCGCAGGCGGCGGAATAGCCCGCGTCCAGCCAGGCGTCCATCTTCGCCACGAAGTCGGGCGGGAGGTAGCAGTCGGCGTTGGTGGTGTAGATGCGGTCGCCGCGGGCCACCCTGAAGCCGTCGGCGATGTCCTCGCTCTCAGTCTCAAGCCCCTGGACTTCGATTATCTCATCGAAGGGGGTCGTCTGGCGCTCTGCGGCCGCCAGGCTCCGGGCCAGGGTGGGAGGCTCGCCCAGGTAGGTCATCACAAGGCTGCGGATCAAGGCACGAACCTCCGGCATGGGCAGATGTTGCCTCCTATCGGCTTGCCGCAGTAGGTCTTACAGCCTATGAATGTGTTGTGCGATGACTCCTTGTGATTGCAGATACGACATGACCGCTCGTTCATGCCTTCATGCTCCCGAACAGCCACACGGGCCAGGCCACCAGTCCTATCAGATCGGTGAGGTTCAACGCGAGGTTGTTGTAGTTGCCCGTGCTGGCGATGGTGGCGGGGTAGCCCCAGGAGATGACCAGGGCGTAGTTGAACAGGAGGACGAGCCCCGGCACCCAGAAGCGCCAGCTCCGGCTGAGGAACCTCGGCCGCAGCACCACCAGGGAGACGCCCAGGGTCACAAAGTCCACGACCATCCTGAGCCAGTAGGCGTCCGTCGCCGGGGCCGCGTAGAAGCTGAAGCCGTGCACGACGAAGCTCCCCCAGTTGAAAATCTCCCCGGAGAGGGCGTTCGCCATGAAGAAGACGAAGATGGATTTCCAGCGGAACTTTCGATAGGCCGCGAGGTAGACCGCGCCCCAGATGACTATCGGGTAGGCGTGGGAATAGTAGAGCCCCGGCACGAGCTGGATGCCTTCGAGGACGTTGCGGGAGGCCATGACGACGAATATGGCGGAGGCCATGAAGTAGACGATGAAGGCCAGCCCCCCATAGTCGGCGAGCTTCTTGAGGCGTTCCTTCACCACTTGTTCCTCCGGTGTCGCCGGAACATCCGCCCGCAGGAGTGTATCAGGGCCTTGGTGTTGACCCAGACCTGGCAGGTGGCGCAGTAGCGCCAGCCGAGGCGGTAGGGGCCCCTCATGTCTTCGCCCTCGGATAGAACGTCCCTGCCACGAAGAGCCAGTAGATGCCCTGCCACATCAGCTCCCAGGCAGTCGAAACCGCGTCGGTCGCCCCGGCGGGGAGCCCCGCGCCGAAGGCCCAGTAGGACATGAAGGCCACCACGAGCATGGCGAAGGTGGAGGCGTAGGGCCCTATCCTCGGGGCCACGATGAAGGCGCCCATGATCAGACCTAGGGCGCAGGCGACGATGAACATCTGCCAGAAGCGCGTGGTGACGTACCAGAGCGGCTGGCCGAAGGCGAACTTGCCCCAGAACTCGGCGAGGGCAAAGGGGTTCCATATCAGCTCTTCGAGGCCGTAGACCATGGCGAAGGCGGGGAAGATGAGGGCGGACCCGAAGCGCTTCCGCAGCACCAGGAGCGCACCCGCCGGCCAGATGAGCAGGTTGTAGGCGTGGGGGGCGAAGCCGTCGAATATGTCCACCACGGCGGCTGGTGTGGGGAGCACCAGGTAGGTCAGCAGGCCCAGGGCCATGAACCCCGCCATGACGTCCTCGGAGACGGCGGCCCACAGGCTGAAGGAGCGACGTTCGATTTTACTTACCGTGAAGCGGACGACGGTGAGGACGGAGGCGACATAGAGGACTATCCCCGCGGGAGATAGGAAGTCCATCAGCGCGAATCTCCGGGGCGGCGTATATGAAAGCGTGGAGAACTCAGAGGCCCAGGTCTTCGGGGCGGACGCGCTTCCTGCCTTTTGGGGAGCCGAAGCCCAGATCGAAGTCTTTCCCTTCCTGGCGGGAGCCGAACCCCATGCTGAAGGAACCGAGGCTCTTCTCCAAGTCGCGGGTGTCTATCCCTATGTCCATGCGCCCTTCACCGCCGAAACTCAAGTCGCGCATCAGGTCGTCGTCGCTCCGCATCTTGATGTGGGAAGCCATGCCGCCAAGGATGCCATGGAGCCCGTTGGAGCCGTAGCCCCCGGCCGCCTGGCGACCAGCCTTCCTTCCCGCCTCTCGGATGCCCTCCCTCCGTCCGTACTTGAAGGCGGTCTTGTATTGGCGCTTCTCTTCGTCCTTTTCTTCCTTCGCCTCCTTCCGGGCTTTCTTGTAACTGTCCATCTTGGCGTTGACCTTGTTTTCCACCTTTCTGCCGAAGCGCTTCAGCCCGGCTCCCGGGTGGTGCTCGGGCTTAGCTTCTGATTCGAGGGCGCCAGACTGGGGCTTTACGCGCTCTTCCTTCCGGCGCTCGGCCCGCCTCTGGTATTCGTCGCCGTGCTCGTGCATGAGCCGGGCCTTCGCCCGGTCCCAGTGCCCCCCCTCCTTCAGCTCGGAGATTTCGGGGCGGTTGGTGTTGGAATAGCCCTCGCGGTCAGAGTGCTCAGACATCCATTCGGCTTCAGCCTCTTCCCGTATCTCGTCGGAGGTCGGAGTGCCGCCCATGCTAAGGGTGCCTCAGTTGGGCGGTGCAATTCCATGAGCAGGTCAGTTCTTTCGGGTCAGAAGGTGTGAATGGCTTTCCGCAGATTTCACAGACCGCCTGTTCGACGGACACGCTCTCACCATCTCCAGATGTCGCGGCTGCCCCTGTCCCGGACCCGGCCGGAGAAATGGGCCATCGAAATCTCGCTGCAATGGAAGGGGTGCCCGCAGCAGCCGTGCCCCCCGTGGCTGTGTATCGCTGGGGCGCCGCAGCCGTGCATGGAGCACTTCCCTTCGGCCATGCGCTCGCGCCTGACCTTGCCCACGACCGCGCCATAGACCTCCTTCCCATGCTCGCGGCCATAGCGCTTCTCGAACTCAGGGAGGTTCCTCCGCCTGCCTCCATGAGTATACAGGTGTCCCCTCTCTCTGGACATGGCTCCTATGTCACCTCAGCAGGGGCATTTCGCTCGGCAGCTCGGGCAGAAATGCCGGGAGTGGGCGTACGAGTCATGGCCGTGGGGATGTCCGCAACTCCGGCAGTGATGCCGGTGTTCACGACGCATGGAGCGGTTTCTGGCGGCTCGGAATATAAAGCCGGACTGCCCTTAGTGCGCCGCCATCCACAGCTTCACCAGGAACCCCGCCGCCGCTATCGAGGTCAGCGCGACCGCTATGGTGCCGAACTCCGAGGGCAACGCGAAGAAGAAGACGCCGCCCACCACCATGAGCACTATCATAGCCACCATCACGGACTGGGTGCGGTTCCAGATGGCGACGTTCACCCCCAGGAGGACGAAGGACAGCCAGACGTTGGATCCCAGGTACATGCTCCAGGTGGACAGGATGGCGGGGACTATGCAGCCGTCCTCGAACTCGGTGATGACGCTGGCGGATGCGCAGGAGGAGGCGGTGCTGTATGCGATGGTGATGTGGGTGGCGCTGTCCGCCGTCCCTCCGGTGGCGTTGGCGTTCTCCACGGTGAGGTCGGGGCTGGTGACGAAGGGGCTCTGGGCGTTCCACGTGCTCCCCGCGTCTATCCAGGGGGTGATGCCCGTCTTGGAGTTGTCCACCTTGATGGAGGTGCCGAAGCTGGTGTAGGAGAACCAGGGGGCGGTGGTGAGGTAGCTGTCGGTGAGGGTGAACTTGACCGTGGGGTTATACTGGTGATACATCCCGACGACCTGGGTGTTGGACGTCGTGGCGGACACGCTCGCGGGCCCGGGCGCCCAGCGCTCCCCCGTGGCTCCGGCCGACGTGCTGAACGCGACGCTCCCGGTCGAGTCGAACCAGTAGCCCGTGGCGGTCGTGGTGAGGGTGGGGGCGTAAGCCGCGCCGTATTGCTCCCCCGTGGCTGTGGGGGCCGTGGGGCTGCCTCCGCCTATGACCGAGTAGGACAGGGTCTGGAGGTATTGGTGGTAGTAGGCGTAGGCCGTGGTGACGGCTGCGGAGGCGGTGCCAGATGTGGTCTGGGCACTGTCCCACCTTTCAGTCGAACCGGAGCCGCCGAGGGGGTTGGTGACGCTCCATGCCTGGCTTGCGTCG
Organism: Nitrososphaerota archaeon; assembly: GCA_029785625.1. Next base: position 13,650 of record JAFLZI010000008.1, read on the forward strand.
CACCAGTAGGGCGTAGAGGCGCCCGTGAGAGACGGGGAGTAGGCGCTGCCGAACTGGGTGCAGGAGAGCGTGGGTGGGGGAGGGGAGCCGCCGTCTATGACGGAGTAGGAGAAGGTGAAACTATACTGGTTGTAATAGTCGCCGATGGCTATGGTGGAGTTCGCATCTGAGGGGAGGGTGCCTGACGATGTGGAGGTGGTCTCCCAGCGCTCGGAGGAGGTGGAGGTGCCCAGGGGGTTGGTGACGCTCCAGGCGGTGCTGGGGTCTACCTGCACGGCCTCCGGGGTGGTGGTCATGGGGTAGGCGTAGGATTTACCACCAAAGACGAAGTTGAAGTTTGGTGCGGTGGGGGAGCCGCCGCCGACTATGCCCGCGTATGAGACGGTGGCGGAGTAGGCAGGAGCGGAGACGTCGCACCACCACGTCCCGGCGACGTTGACGGTGAGCTTGGTGCCCGCATCGTAGCAGGTCTGGCCCACGCTGAGGGTCTGGGCGGTCTGGTGGTAGTAGGTGAAGGTGTAGGTGTTGGAGGAGGAGGTTATCTCGTTGACCAAGCCGCTGGGGTAAGAAATCGAGTTGAGTTCCGATGCAAACGCCCCCAGGTTGCTGGGGCTGTAATTCCATTCGGCGCACCAGTAGATGTTCCCGTTGAA
>JAFLZI010000009.1:0-5442 GCA_029785625.1 Nitrososphaerota archaeon
GACAACATCATGCTCGTAGAGAAGCAGACGGGGCTGAGGGTCGGGTCCACCCTGACCTACGCATACATGCCCCTGAAGCCCAGGGAGCCGAAGCCGGCCGTGGTCTCCGCCGCGGGGTTCCAGGAGAAGGGGCCGTTAGACGGGCTGGGGTTCTCTCCCAACTCCCAGAACGTCTTCTCGGCAGAGCTGGAGTATGCGTCGTCGGTAATCGAAGCCGTGGTGTCTTCGGTGACCGAGATCGAGATGGCAAGGAGGGCGAGAGAGGCGAAGGTTGCGTTCCAGAGGGGTTCGGACGTCTATCTGGACGAGTTCACCAGGTACCTCTACGAACTCAAAGCGATACAGTCAAGCGAAGAGACCGGGGAGTCGATCTCCTATCTGGCCGGGGCCATTCTGAAGAGCTTCGACAACTACGTCAGATACGTCGTGGACGAGACCAGGGAGGCGCTGAAGGAGAAGCAGCTGAAAGCGAGCAGGACCAAGATAACCCTCCTCTGGAGCCTTGACAGGTACGAGATGCGCGGGGAACGACTACAGGTCGCGGAAAACATCCAGCAGAGGCTGAGGGACTACGTGACCGACGTCGCCCTTGTGTCAGGAGAGAGGCTCAAGGGCGGAGCGGAGGTCTTTGACCCCCTGAAGCACAACGTGGTCATCGTCTGCTCGAAGGCAGACCAGGACTCCCTGAAGGGCGCGAGGAGGGGGCTGAGGAGCGCCGAATCGACCCTGATATCCGCGACCCCCGGACTGAAGAGAGAGTGAGCTCGCCATAATCCTATATCCGTACCCTCTCGGGTGGCTAATCTGATGGCACGGGTAGGGGTCGTGGGCACCGGCGGATGGGGGAAGAACCACGTCAGGGTCTTGAACGAGCTCCAGTGCCTGGCCGCGGTCTGCGACATGGACAGGGAGAGGGTTGAGACGTTCTCGAAGAAGTTCCACGTCCCTGGGTACACCTCCCTCGAATCGATGCTGGAGAAGGAGAAGCTGGACGGAGTGACGATCTGCACCCCTGCCTCCACCCACTTCAAGGTCGCGATGGAGGCGCTGGCCCGGGGGATGCACATTTTCGTCGAGAAGCCCATGACCACCACGGTCGCTGATGGGGAGGCGCTCATCGAGGCAGCGAAGAAAGCCGACAGGGCCCTGACCGTGGGGTTCATCGAGAGGTTCAATCCACCTATAACCGCGCTGAAGCAGATGATATCCGAGGGGAAGATGGGGGATCCCATCCTTCTCGAGTTCCACAGAGAGAACAGGAGGGGAGCAAGCATAAGCGACGTGGGCATAGTCAAGGACGCGTCGGTCCATGACATCGACACAGCGTGCTGGCTCTTCGACGACGTCCCCAAGGTCGTCTATGCCAGGGTCGGGTCGATGCGCGTCCCCCCAGAGCACGAAGACTTCGCCACCGTACTCCTCGGGTTCTCGGGGCAGAAGACCGCGTTCCTCGTCACGAACTGGATAACCCCGAACAGGGTCAGGACGCTGAGCGCCGTCTTCTCCGGCGGGGTGGTGGACGTCGACTTCGTGACCCAGCAGACGAGCATCCACGAGGGTGCCGCCACCACGGTCCCTACAAGGCCCTATCAGGAGCCGCTCATGCTCGAGCTGAAGGAGTTCGTAACCGCCATCCAGGAAAAGAGGCAGCCCCTGGTCACCGGGAGGGACGCCCTCAACACCCTCAGGGTGGCTGAAGGTGTGCTCGCGTCGAGCTCTTCAGGGGCGCCGATCTACCTCGGGTGAGGGCTTGAAGGTCGTCAACTTCGTCGCGCCGGACGTCAAGCTAGGGAAGAACGTCAGGGTGTGGCACTTCGCTTACGTCGGGTCAGGCACAGTGGTAGGCGACAACGTGAAGATTGGATCGCTCGCCCACGTCGACTACGACGTGAGGATAGGGAGCGGGACCAAGATCGAGGGAGGCGCGTACATCCCGCCGCTTTCGAGGATCGGGAAAGGCGTGTTCATAGGGCCGGCAGCCGTGCTCACCAACGACCCTTACCCCCCGAGCAGCAGGATGATCGGGGTGACAGTGGCGGACGGAGCGGTGATAGGGGCGAGGGCAGTGGTCAGGGCCGGGGTGAAGATAGGCAGGAGGGCGGTGGTGGCCATGGGAGCGGTGGTTACAAAGGACGTCCCGCCGGAGAAGGTGGTGATGGGGGTCCCCGCGAGGGTCGCATATACGAGGGAGGAGTTCGACGCTAAGATGCGGGCCTGGGAGTCTTCCCGACCTTCGACCTCACGTAGAACGCGGTAAGCCCGTCGAGCACCACGAACCAGACCACGACCAGCCCCAGTATGAGTGCCGCCTTCGCGAGCGCCAGCGCGGTGTATCCGGAGAGGTCGTGGGGGAGCCCCAGAGGGGTAAGAGGCGCGACGAAGATGAAGAAGACATAGGTCTCTGCTATGATGAGAAGGAACGCCACCGATTCTATCAGGAAGAGAGGTAGGAGCTTCACCTAGAACACCCAGGTAAGGAAGGAGATGGCTATAGAGAAGGCGCAGGAGACGACGGTGAGGGCGACGATGCTCGCGACGAGCCCCTCTTCGGTGCTCGGTGAGGCCAGGAGGATCAGCCTCACCAGCGTGTTGGGCGCGTCCTTCGCGGTCGAGGCGTGGAGCAACCCGTCTTCCCCTACGTAGGTGGGCCTCGACGACATCTTCCTCCTCTCTACGAAGCCTCTGACGCTGGAGAGGGTGTAGAACGAGTTCAGGATGGCGGGGACTATGGCTATGATTGCGGCGACCTCTATCCCCCCGACGACGGCCAGCCCTGCGAACATGGCGCCGAACATGAGGCTACCGCTGTCCCCGTCGAACGACCTTGACGGGTACCTGTTGTAGAGCAGGAAGGCCGCGGAGACGCCGACCAGGGGGAGGGCGGACGCCAGCCTGGCGGGGGAGAACCCCTGCGTAAAGAGCTCGCGGAGCGCGACCCCGACCGCCAGGGCCAGGGACGTGAGGAGGGTGAACCAGGATATCTCGCCGTTGAAGGCGTCCATCATGTTGAAGGCGTTGGTGACGACCGGGAAAGCGGCCACCACGAGTATGGTATAGATGATGAAGTGGGGGGCGGTGTCCCCCAGGATAGGGAAGTAGATGTCGGAACCATACAGATGGACCCCGGCCCCCACCAGAGAGACGAACGCGACCCCGGCGAGGACGAGGAGGAGGGGCTTGGCCTTCCCGCCCAGGACGAAGAGGTCATCGTAAAGGCCGACAGCGAACGCGACGGCACCCCCCAGGACCAGGGCGGCGGGGAAGAGGGAGCCGAACCCCAGCGCCACAACCCCCTCGCCGACCAGGACGGCGGCGAAGAGGAGGGGCCCCGCCGGCTCGGGAACCTTGGCGGGAGGGCTCTTGTGGACGTCTTCCGAGACCCGCCCCAGTCGGGTCAGGTACCTCAGATATGGGGGGAAGGCGAGCAGGAGGAGGACGAATGGGACGAGGAGCGAGGCCAGGAGGAGCGCCCCCTCGGCCAGCGGCGAGACCAATCCGAAGGGCGTCCGATACCTTTCTCATTAAACGGTTTCCAGAAGGCGCCTTGGGCGCTTCAACGTTAAATAACGCCGTAGGACGGCCAGACCGTCGCATGAACATATCCGATTTGAGGGACGGCATGAGGAGGGTCGATGCGGAAGGGGAGATTTCAGACATGGCGGAGCCGCGGTCGGTGAATCTTAGGACCGGCGGCGAGGCGAAGGTCGCAGACTGCATGCTGAAGGACGACAGCGGCCAGATCAAGCTGTCGCTTTGGGACGACCAGATCGACATGGTCAAGCAGGGATCCAAGGTCAGGATAACAAACGGCTACACCAACAGCTTCCGCGGGGAGCTGAGGCTGAACGTCGGGAAGTACGGGAAGCTCGAGGTCCTCGAGGCCTAGAAACTTCTAAAACAGCGAGCGTTCCCGGACGGGCAAGACATGGGGACCGGAGGGTTATTCCTAAGGAAACTTAGGGCCCAAGTTTCGAACAGGCCCACGGGGTTCGTCTGGGTCGAACAGGAGAGACTCGCGGGCTCCGGCTATCCAGCCTCCCGGGGACAGGTAGAATGGGTGTCTGCCAACGGCATCGACGCCGTCCTCACCCTCACCCAGGACCCGCTCCCGAAAGCCTGGACGGACGGGCTCGGGCTCTCCGTGGAGCACGTGCCCATGCAAGACCATGGGATTCCCGACGCCAAAGTCCTCGACGAGTGCGCTCGGCTGATTGAGGCGAAGCTCGACGAAGGAAAGAGCATCATGGTCCACTGCCTGGCGGGAGAGGGGAGGACGGGGTGCGCGCTGGCCGCATATCTGATTAGGTCCAAGGGTCTCGGCGCAGACGAGGCGCTAAGGAGGCTGAGGGAGAGAAAGCCTGAGTTCGTTGAGCTCGCCCAGGAGAGGGCCGTCTCCGACTATGCTGCAAGCCTAAAGCGACAGCCCCGCTCCCTTAACGCGTGAAAAGGCGCTGCGCCTGGCTGCTGGCGGCACTCCTCCTCGTTCCGCTGATGGTCCTCTCAGCGTCACCGGCGGCCTCGGCTCAGAGCTGCGGCATCAGCTTGACGGCCCAGCCGTCGCACGTCTCATTCCCGTTCGGGGCGGTCCCGGCGCCAGGAGCAGCGACCTTCGGAGAGACCTTCGACGTGGCCTATCCTCCTTCCCTGGCCAACCAGACCGTCAGGGTGCAGTACCTCAACGGGAGTCGGTGGCATGACCTAGAGAACTTCGCCGCTAACGCCATGGGGTTCACCGAGACCAGCTATGGCCTGGACAGCGGGTGGGTGAGGTTCGGGACCACGTCGGTCAGGGCGGTCAGCGGCTTGTGCGAGTCGGGAACCGCCGTGTTCGGAGTTTCTTACGACCCTGGCGCGGCTTGGATGGATGCAGGGGCCTACGCTGCAGTGATCGCCTTCGCGGGAGCATTCCTCTTCCTGGGGAAGAGCCTCGGATGGAAGCGCTTCCTGATAGTGGCAGTCCCGGTCTATCTCGCGATAACCCCGTGGACCGGTCAGAGGTATGACGTCTACTTCCTTCTGAGTTCGGGCATCAGGATCCTCCAGCACGTCAACCCGTTCGCACCAGGGAACCCTCCTCTCTACCCCGGGGGGCTGAAGTGGGCATACCCTCCGCTCTACGCCCTCTACAGCGCCCTTTCGTTCCTGATCTACCGGGGGCTCAGCGGGGCACCACTCCCTTCGGTAGGGGGACTTACTTGGCCCGGGTGGCTCACGGCGATGTACAACGTCTACCTGGCCTATGTCCCCTCCAGCCTCCCCCTGCTGGTCTCGCTCCTGAAGCTCCCCATGGTGGCTTCGGCCGTCTTAATGGGAGCCTTCCTCAACAGGATGACCAGGAGCGGGTGGACCGGAGTCTTCTGGCTCGCAAACCCGTTCGTAATCTTGGTCGCGGCGGTCTGGGGACAACTCGATCCCATGGCGGCGCTCCTGACCGTGATGGCG
>JAFLZI010000009.1:5542-10182 GCA_029785625.1 Nitrososphaerota archaeon
TGTATTACTTCGGGAAGGGAAAGATGTACCACGCGTACCTGTTGGCTTCCCTCGGTGCGGCGGTGAAGGTCTGGCCCATCATCATCATCCCATTGATGCTCGCCATCACGCTGAGGCGAGAGGGGGTGCGGGCATTCAAACCGCTTTCGGCGTGCATACCTGCCTTCGCCGCCACCCTGGCAATCCTCGGCGCATACGGGAACCTGGCCTACACCGTCTATGTGTTCCTCTATGCCCGGGCGATACCCACCTATGGAGGGGTGTTCACGGCGAACGGGCTGACCTGGCAACAGGCGCTGTTGCTTGTCAAGGCACCTCCAGTCCCGGTGTTCCTTCTGGCAGGGGTCCCGGCCTACGTGGCCTGCCTCCTCTGGGTGTACTGGAAGAAAGACGCGGACCTGGTCAAGTGGACCGTCATATCCATACTCGTGTTCTTCCTCACGTACAACTTCGTCAACCCGCAGTACTTCTACTGGATCCTCCCGCTCCTCATTCTCCAGAGGAGGCGCATCGCAGGGGCCGTCTTCACCGTCCTCCCCCTCGCCTACGTTGCCCTCACCTACAACCTGTTCTACTTTGTGTCCCCTGCGGTCCTGATGAACCAGTTCTCGGTCGGGGCGTCGGTCGCCGACCAGTTCAAGGTAGACTTCTTCAGCCAGACGCCGGTCGCGTTCCTCGTCCTCACGGCGGTCGTTCCGACCGTCATCTACGCGCTGCTGCTTCTGAGCGAACTAAGACCGGGCTTGCTCTCGAGACGCGTCCTCAGAAGAGGACTTCCTGAAGACGAAGAGGGTCTGGTCTCCGAGCCTGTTAAAGGGCGAGACGCCAGAGAGAGGCAGTTCGAGGCGCTCGAGGAAGGACAGAAACGGCCTCAGCCTGAGATAGTAACCGTTGAGATAGGCAGGGGGGAGCAGGGCGGGAAGGGCTATGACCTGCGCCGGGCTGAACCTGGGGGAGAAGTAGGAAATGAACGACGACGGCGAGAAATAAGTCGACGGCACATCCCTCCCGCCGACGGAGACCATTATGGGCTGGACCCTGCGCGGATTCGCTCTGTCGAACTGCAGGACGAGGCCATGGGATATCATTTCGGTCGCGCAGGTGGTGTTCCTGACGGAACAGACGAAATAGCCGTCAGGCTCAAGGAGGGAGTCGAGCTGACGCACGAACGAACCAAGGTTAGGCTCGCAGTTCAGGGCGCCGTTGAACGAGTATGCTACACGTATCTCCTTCTCCCCTATCAGGTCCCTCACCCTTGAGATCTCCGATGCGGAGAGTTTCATGGGCAGAATCTTCCCTGCCAACCCTCTCGCCGCGACCTTTTCTTCCAGGAGCCCGACCATCCCGGCCGAGACGTCGGTCGCTACAATCCCCGAAACCCAGTCTGAGATTGCGATTGCCTCCTCCCCCGTCCCGCACCCCACTTCCATGAGGTAGTCTCCTGGGCGAAGCAGCTTCCTCAGGACCTGCAGTGATCGCTTCCGAATCCATGTGTTAATGAAGTTCCGCCTTATGGTGAAGTCGTATTCGTCCGACGCCGAGTCGAACGCGCCAGCGACGTCGACGTAGTAGTCCTTCTTCTGCGAGGCCCAGTGGCCGAAGTCCGCCTTGACGTCGAGTTCGCCTGAGGCGCCGCCACGCCTCACGGCGGAACCGATGGGAGTGAGGCGGAGACAGAGCTCGGAATGCGAATACCATCTCGACACGAACCTGGCGCCATATTTTTTCCCGAAGGACATCAATGCAGCCTTCGCCTCGGCCTCGTCAGCTTTGCGGGCGGCCACGTCGACCAGGTACTCGCCCAGGCGCACCTTTGCCTTCCCAGACTTTAGGGCGTTCAGGCCCCAGTCGCTGGACGGGCTGTTACCCAGGACGAAGTATTCGCCCCCCAGCCAGGCATATCTCAGTTCAACTATATGCGGGAGGTTCGTCCTCCTTCCCCTAGTCTCCAGCCTCAGGTATTCGCTTGACCCCAACCGCTTCGGGCGTCGAAGCGCTCCTGCCGAGTTAAGGTTTAATCGAATGCAGAGCCGCGACGAAGGAACAGATATCAGAGTGAGCAATCCGTTGCGGCTAGTTCCCCTTGTCAGCCCGCTCGGAGAGAGTACACAGCAAGACCCCCTGGCTGGACGGGTTCGAGGAGACAGACTACTCCAAATTCTGGGAGACCAAGAGGATAGAAGACGAAGCTCAAAAGAGGGTCGTCAGGGGGATGATCCGCCCCGGGGGGGCCTGTCTCGACCTGGGAGGAGGCTTCGGGAGGATGACAAAGGTCCTCGAGCCCTACTTCCGGGAGGTCGTCCTGATGGACCTGACCAGGAGGAACCTGGGTACCGCGAAGGACACCCTATCGAAGGCAGAGCTGGTTCGCTCCGACGTCTCTGCCATCCCAGCCAGGGACTCTTACTTCGACTCGGTCGTGATGATCAGGGTCGTCCATCTCCTCCCTCGCCCCCTAGAGACGATGAAAGAGATTCAGAGGATCTCCAAAGACGGAGCGGTCCTCATCATCAGCGTCCCTAACCTCGTCACAAACTACATGATCCGCGAATTCGACGCCAAGGTCCTCCCTGGAATCAGGCACGTCATGCCGACCTTCGGCCCGGCGGTCTGGCCGGTCGGGGATAAGCCACGGCTTTCCCCGCACGAGCTCTTCATCCCCTCCCGGTTCAGGATGACGGAGCGGAGGGGGACAGGGATGTTCGACAACTTCATGGGAAAGGCCCTGAATCGATTCCCCTGGCTGCACCTGATCGACGTCGCCACGTCCCCCCTCTGGTACTTCAAACTGGACGTCTTCTTCAGGTTCGAGGTCCGCAAGTGACCCCCTTCAGGCCCGACCGGATTCGAGGCAGGGCCTACGAGTCCCAGTTCTTCCGCGAGCCGCCCGTCTGGACAAGTGACAGGTAGAGGACGAACGAATACCCGACAAGGTACACCAGGAGTATCGGGATAAGCCCCAGGTTGTTTGTCACGTACGCGTAGAGCACAGCGACGGAGGCGAGGACAACCGCGCCCGCCTCCAGCAGGTTTACCCTGTTCAGGGGGATCTGGTACCTCTTGCCCTTCCAGGTCTGACCTGAGCTCTCGATGGCGTACTTGGGGGTCCTCGAAAACGCTCCTGTGTCGTGCGAGAACAAGCCAAGAAGAGCCTGGGTGGAGTTGCTTATGCTGATGCCGTAACCGAGCGCCACAAGCACCACTATCTGCTCGATGTTGTGTAGCACCCCCAGCCTCTGGACCCGGACCGCCTCGAAACAGTAGAAGAAGACCGCCAGGGTGGAGAGGACGACAAGGGCCGTGAAGACGACCCAGGGAACTACCACCACCGTTAGCACCAGCCCGCCGCCGGGCTTGGAGATGGGGAGGGTCACAGCGTAGCCGATGACATCTATCCTCAGGAAGTCGGCGCTCACGGCCAGTAGGAACGAAGCCACCATGAAAGGGTGCACAAGATAGTAGGTGAGGTGGACGCCCGCCTCGAACTTCTGGCCACCTGACAGCTTCTTCGATGGAACGATGCGCCCAGCCAGCTTCCTCGCAGCCTGAAGGGAGCCTCGCGCCCACCTTCCCTGCTGCCGCTTCAAGCTGGCCAGGGTGGGAGGGAGCTCCCCAGGAACCTCGAGATCGTTCAGATAGACCCCCCGATACCCGGCAAGTTGCATCCTGTAGCTGACGTCGAGGTCTTCGGCCAGGGTGTCTGCCGACCACCCGCCCGCAGCCTGGATCGCCGATGCCCTCAGGACCCCAGCGCTCCCGTTGAAGTTCATCAGATAGCCGTTCCCGTTCCTACCTTTCTGCTCAAGGAAGAAGTGGGCGTCGACCCCTATGGCCACCGCCTTCGTCATCGTGCTGTAGTTCCTGTCGACGTGCCCCCACCGGGCCTGGACGAAACCCACCTCCGCGTCCTCTTCCAAGACGGCGACGGTCCTGTCCAGGAAGTCAGGCGGAGGGACGAAGTCGGCGTCGAAGACAGCGACATACTTCTCATGAGTTTCTTCGAGGGCGGCCTGCAGGGCGCCCGCCTTGAACCCCTGTCGGCTCCCGCGCCGGATCACTCTGAACTGGAACCCGTGGGCCGAGTGCTCCGAGACGACTTCGTCAACCGCGAGGCTAGTGTCGTCATCGGAGTCGTCTATCACATAGATGGTGACCAGTCGCTCCCCGTACCGCTCCGCTACCCGAACACACGAATCCAGGAGCCTTCTCACCACGTACAGCTCGTTGTAGATAGGGAGATGGATTGCCACCGTCGGACGAGCGGAGAGCGGCGGGGCGATGCGGAGCTTGTACCTTCTAGACCTGACCGTGAGGTACAGGATGTTTAGCCCGTACACCGCGAAGGCTATGCTGAGGAGGACGGATGCGAACAGCACGGTGGGGGCAAAGGAATACGCTGGGAAGACCATCATTGTCGATCAACTATGAAGCCACGTGCATGCATCCCTGGATCTGGCTGACGGGGGGTCCTCGCTCATAACCCATCGGGTTTGAACAAGCCCCTGGGCCGCAGAGCCTCCCTGTACTTCTCTCGAAGGGCTGTATATCTCTTGGATTCGTAGATTAGGTGATCTGGCGAGCTCCGGACCTCGAAGACGTCCGAACTGCGTCCCGCCTCCTTCAGCCTCCGGTTCAAGGCG